>JBMLPO010000354.1:0-4479 GCA_049242065.1 Bacteroidia bacterium | reverse complement strand
CTTCCTACACCTATTTTTATTCCGTTTTGGTCAAATGCTCTTTGATGTTGAGTGTCAAAACCTAAGAAACCTTCATCTAAACGTAATTGTGTTTGACTTCTTAAATTGTTGTGAATACCAGCAAGAACAATTATAAGTTTATACCCAGCATCAGCAGCTTTACATACTAAGCCTGTATAGTTTGAAGTTTTACCTGATTGCACTTGACCAACAACTAATCCATATTTGCTGATGCCTTCCTTTATTGTTGGATTGAAAAGTCCATCCAAAGTACGGTCAGTTAATTTGTCTAATTGAGTTAGTACATTTTCAGGATAATTTTTTTCGTATTGTAAATATTCTCTATACCTATTCCAAAAACTCCAATTGATTTTACTTTTGTTTTCGTTAATCCATGGCCTTCTTCTTTCAGGATTACCATCTTCAATAATTCTAAAATCATCAATTCGAATATTATAGAATTCCTGTACAGATCTGATTAAAGTACTTCTATTTAATCCTGCATATTCCTCACTTGTTAATATATTATCAATAGCATCATCAATCTCTTTATTTGTAACAGAAATACCCACCGGCAAGAATCTTCTTATTGCTGAAATCGCTTCTAATAAATTTTTGGGATTTTCAAGAATATTTACAACTCTTGGATATAGTTCTTCAACATCAATAGTAGGAATAATACTATAAACTTGTAAACATTTTTCTTTAATAATATTATATGGTACTGGCCTTTCTTCTTTGAGCAATAATGAAAGAGTAGCTTTTATTGCAATTTGTATCATTGATTTAGTTAATAAATTCTAAAAAGTGTGTAAATAAATTGAACGGTTCTATGTTAACAATAATTGCTTTTGCTTCCTCTGCTTTCTTTCCTGTTTTTATTAGGTTATCAAACATCAATTGCATTGTATTTCTTATGACTTCTTGATCTTTCCCTTCAAATGGTTTTCCTTGAGCTTCGGGTTCTTCACTTTCTTTAATATAAATGGATTTTGTTGGTATTGTTTCTTCAATGAATCGAAGTAACATTTCAATAGTTTTTTCAGGTTCGGTTTTTATTTGTTCCTTAACCTTATCCAAAATTGGGTGTTCTCTATTGATTTTGTAATACCATTTATCTGCTCTTTTATGATCTAACCATAAAGGAACAAACTGCTGACCAGCTAATCTTTGAATTGTCTTACCTTTATGTCTGTAAACTTCTACACCTTGACCTCTTACTTTTAAAGCATAACTTCTTATTTGGTCTCTATATAATAATGGAGGTCTAGCAACTGATTTTTTTATATCAATTTGCCATTCTGCGTCCAATGAATTTGGTAAATCTATTTGTATTCTAACCAACTTGTAATGTTCTTCTTTCCTAAACATACCAAGCCAATCTCCCGCAAGCAGTAATCTCTCGTTCCTATAAATGTAAAAACCTTGATGTTCGTTCCAACCTTTCGTTCCTTCTGCATCTTTATAGGTTAACTCTGAAATTTTTGATTTATGCGGTAAAACAAAACCTTTGATAATAACCTTACCTCCATGCAATGGTTCTTCAGGAAAGGACTGAGTAGCTTTTTCATTAATCAAAAAGGGATTCCAAGGTTTAATTTCATTTCCTTGAAAAAATATATTAATGGTACTTTTCTCCATAAATCTGTGAAAAACCATTGCTAAATGTTTTTTCACTTGCTCCATTATGATTAAAAATTTGTCAAGTGCTATGTTATCATTTTGCTTGAAATGTTTAACAACCCTATCAATATCATTCCATATAACTAATGTGCCAGACTTTAAATTGTTTAAATCTTCTTTTGAGAAGTTATCTGGAATGAAATCAATTAAATTCCATTTACCTGTTTGGTTTACATAGTCTAAATCCCAAGTCCAAAATGCAGTGTTTAGGTTGTCATTTTTACTTATTACAGTAAGTTTCCTAGCCTGCGAAAATGAAGCAGTTTTTAAACCCAAACCAAACCTTCCTAAGTCTTTGTTATTTCTATTTTCTAAAGGATTTTTACTGCCAGGACGCATGGCTTGAATCAATTCTTCATTGTTCATACCAATGCCATCATCTTTAATTGATAGCCATGTTTCTGCACCTCTCCATTCAAAGTTTATCCAAATATTTTTAGCATTTGCGGAAATGGAATTATCAACAATATCAGCAACCGCAGTTTCTATATTATAACCGATGGCACGAAAAGTTTCTATCATTGAAGAAGCTTCCGGCTCGGCTTGTTGGGTTTTGTATTGAGTGTAATTCTTATTCATCAATATCCTATTATTAGTATTCCTTCTAATGGTAATCTTAATCTTCCTGAAGCATAAAGTGTATCGAAAAAAGTAATGACTGTTTTAAAATCTTGATTTTTTGAATATATTTTTCTAACTGCAATAACCAATAAATCGACCTCATACATCATGCAAGCTTGAAAAAGGTCTTTTAAGAATTGATAATTAGTAACGGCTCTGCCAGCTTCAACCTCGATAACAGTTTTTGTGATTTCATTGTAACCATCAGCATCAAAGTATTTTTCTAATTTACCATTAGGACCAAATAGAACTGGGACTTTTATTTTGTCATTGCTTTTTTTACTTTTTTCAACTTTGTAACCTATCAGTTCAAGAGATGGAGCGATTTTTTCAAGAACTTCATTACTGCCATAAGTAAAATTATCAGAACTAATTTCTGCTGTTTTATTTTCAAATACACCTACAACTTCTTTTAAGTGATTTGGTATTATTTTACTTTTCGGGAAAAATTGCCATTGAATTTCACTCATATCATTTCCTTAATTTTTTTAGCAATTCCTTCAGCCATCAATACAGGCACTGCATTACCGATTTGTTTGAATGCCGCTGTTCTACTTCCTTCAAAAAAATAATCATCTGGAAAAGACTGAATTCTTGCAGCCTCTCTCACACTTATAGAACGGTTTTGTTCTTTATCAGGATGAATATAATAATGTCCATCCATGGCGATATGAGCAACAACAGTGTGCGAAACACCTTCACCATTAACAACTTGAAACCTATTCTTAAACGATTTGATATTATTATGTTTAATAAGTTCTGAAGGAAGAGAAGCATAATTTAATCTGCTTCCGTTATTCCATTTTTCAACTGCTATTTTATAAATTTCTAAATCATTCAAATTATTAGGTCTTACGATATGTTGTGTGGTAAAATCAATACCATTTCTCAATTCAAATTTTTCTAAATATTCAGGAACATTTTTGTTAATGTATTTAACAAGGCCTAAATCACCTTCACCATTTTTTCGTTTAGGTAAATCGGCAAACAAATCCTTTCTAATCGAATACTTTGTTTCAATTTCTGGAAACTCTGGATATTTAAAATTTAGTTCATTTCTCCAGCCTATAATGATTACTCTTTTTCTGTCTTGTAAAACATTAAAATTTTTAGCATTTAAAAATTTTTTTGGAGGTATATCTAAATTATATCCTATGGCTTTAACAGCATCAAATATTTTATTTATAAACTCTCCATTATTTGCGGACAGTATTCCTGGTACATTTTCGAAAACAAACATTTTGGGTTTGTATCTATCCAAAAATTCTACATAGTGTTTGTATAGATGATTCCTTGGGTCTTCTTTCATTCCTTTTGGATCTCTTGCTCTTCCCGCTACTGAATATGCTTGGCATGGAGGCCCACCAATCACTAAATCAACTTGCTTCCCATTCAACTCTTTATCTATAATTTTGAAAATATCAGGAAGAGAATCTTCTGAAATTTCTCTATTTATAACAGAATTAATCAAATTTTGAGGCACACTATTCCAAAGTTCATCTCTTGTTATTTGACCTTTTAAATAACTGTAATAAATTTCAATTTGATTATTTTCCTTTAACCAATGAAATGCAGCTCGTGTTTTTAAGGTATCACATGCTTCCTTTTTCATCTCCACATGCGCAATAGGATTAAAGCCTGAACGTATGAAACCTTCAGATAAACCACCAGCTCCTGCAAATAAATCTATGAAATTCAATTTACTCATTTATTTTTTGAAAACTCTTCTGCGTTAAAAAAATCACTCGGACTAGTATCCAAAGCGGTAAAAATTTTTTCAAGAGTGCTTAACGAGATGTTTTTATTTCCATTCTCAATATTGGTTAAATGACTTCTTTCCAAACCAGCATCAATAGAAAGTTTTTGCTGAGAAAGTCCTTTTTCTTTGCGCAAATTGGTAATTCTGTTACCTATTAACTTTTTTAAATCCATTGAATACCAAGTTAGAGAATTGTGTTTATTATTAAGCACTAATAATTTTCCGAAAGTATCTTAACAAAGCCTGTATTATGGTGTACAATAGGACACAACCAACCTCTTATTAACATATTTTAATAATTGTTCACAAGTTGTAATCAGAAAGGAGATTTGATTACAAAAATTTCCTCACAAAGTGGAAGGCCATCATCAAATTTTGCAATGCACAAACACAACTGTGGAAGGCCATCATCAAAT
>JBMLPO010000353.1:0-3227 GCA_049242065.1 Bacteroidia bacterium | reverse complement strand
TGCATTGTGCATACAAAATCTTTTTGTTTTATTTAAATAAGACTTAAAGTTGCAACCGAATTTTCAAACCTTTATTGTACAATAACTAATGAGTGCAGCAACCATGTCCCAAAACATTATAACAGAAATCAGGGATCAGATTTTTTACATTACCATTAACAGGGAAGACAAATTAAATGCCCTGAACATTCAGACATTGTCTGATATCAAAAATGCAGTTTTGAGCATTTATGATAACAGCGATGTACGTGGAGTAATTTTAACCGGAAAAGGAAATAAAGCCTTTGCAGCCGGAGCAGATATTGCTGAATTTGCAAATTTCAATATTGAAGAAGGCACCAAAATGAGTGAAGAAGGTCATGCAGTGCTAAGAGCAATCGACCATTGTCCAAAGCCTGTTGTAGCAGCCATTAACGGTTTTGCATTAGGTGGTGGAAATGAATTGGCTATGGCATGTCATATTCGTGTGGCTGTTGAAAGAGCAAAATTTGGTCAACCTGAAGTTAATCTTGGTATTACTCCTGGTTATGCAGGCACCCAAAGACTAGCACAATTAATTGGAAAAGGAAGAGCCTTAGAATTCTTGATGACAGGTGATATGATGGATGCTCCAACTGCATTAAACTATGGATTGATTAATCATGTAGTACCAGCAGATCAGTTAATGGCTAAATCAGAAGAAATTTTAAATAAGATCAAGACCAAAGCACCAATGGCAATTGCTAGTGTTATCAGATGTGTGAATGCCTATTATGAAAAACGTGCTGATGGTAACAATGTTGAAATCAATGAATTCGGAAACTTCTTTGGTTCTGAAGATTTCATTGAAGGAACCAAAGCATTCTTAGAAAAACGTCCTGCAAAGTTTGCCGGAAAATAATTCAGATACTTTTTAAAACAGAAAAGCCCGAAACAATTGTTTCGGGCTTTTCTGTTTAGTTGATGGTTAATATTATTGACCTGCAGGGGTAACAATTCCTAATTTCTTTTTCACTGAATTGATTACGTTATCTGATTCAGGTTTGTATAAGAAAGCTGCAATGCTGCTATCGAAGATATAGCTGTAACCGCTTTCCTTAGCTACTTGAGCAATAGCTGTTTTTGCTTTTTCGATAATTGGCTTCAACAAATCAGCTTCTTTTTTACGCATGTTTTCTTGAGCAGATTGTTGGAATTCTTGAATACGGTTTTGCATATCTTGAAGTTCTTTTTGTTTTACTTCTTTAATAGCCTCAGGCATTGTTTTTTCGCCTTTTTGATAATCTAATAATTTCTTTTGGAACTCATCAGACATTTTTTTCAATTCATCTTCTAAAGATTTTCCAAAATTTTCCATGTCGGTATTGGCCTTTTTGTATTCAGGCATGAGTTGCATTAACTCTTGCAAATCTACATAACCAATTTTCTGTGCGCTTGCGCTAGAACTTGCAAGCATCATAACTGC
This sequence comes from Bacteroidia bacterium, assembly GCA_049242065.1. Taxonomy (GTDB): domain Bacteria; phylum Bacteroidota; class Bacteroidia; order UKL13-3; family UKL13-3; genus CAISCU01. Next base: position 1,783 of record JBMLPO010000353.1, on the reverse strand, counting down.
AAATAGCGCTACGATTGATCTAATTAGGGTTTTCATTTTTAACTTATATTTCTTGTGTTGCGTTTAATCTAAAATCGTGCCAATTACTTTTGTTCAGGAGTGGCATTTCCTCCTTTTGTGTTTTTGTTTTTGGTAACATTTACTCCTAATTCTGTCAAAACCTCATCACTCTTATCATATTTAGCATTGCTATACATCATAATCATCTCTGCACTCTTGGCAAATATAAAGTCAAGGGCAGATTGTTTTGCAATTTTTTGACATGCATTAAAAACCTTATCTTGAATGGGCTTGATTAATTCCTGTCTTTTTTTGAATAAATCACCCTCATAACCAAATTTTTTATTGGTGAACTCCTTCAGTTCCTGTTCTTTCTGTTTAATTTCAGCTTCCTTTTTCTTTTTCAATTCTTCAGTTAACAAAATTTGTTCTGCCTGGTACTCCTTTTGTAACTTTTCAATTTCTTGCCTTTTGGTTTCAATTTCTTTCTGCCAAGTTTCTGCTATAATATCCAACTGCTTTTGCGCAGATTTATATTCAGGAAGCATATCCAAAATATATTCGGTATCAACATATGCAAATCTTTGGGCCGAAGATTGCGAAGCCGCAGCCATAATTAATAATAAGATAGTCAATAATTTCTTTATCATGTTTGCTTGATTAATAAATTAAAACTGCTGTCCTAGCAAGAAATGGAAATTACCACCATTGATTCTGTCTGGAAAAGGATGGTAAGGTGCGGAATCAATTCCCCATCCATAATCCAAGCCAATCATTCCAAACATAGGTAAGAAAATTCTTACACCTGCTCCATAAGAGCGATTGACATCAAATGGATTGAAATTTCTACCATTCATCCATGCACCACCTGCTTCAGCAAAAATTAAAGGGAAAACGGTAGCTTGTGGATTTAAAGATACTGGGTACCTCAATTCCATTGTATACCTGTTGTAAATTGTAGCACCTGTTTGGGTATAGGTGCCTGTGGTTTGACTTACCGTATAAGGTGTTAATGAATTATCTTGGTATCCGCGTAAGGCAATTAACTCCCTGCCATCTAAATTAAAACCAGTTAATCCTGAACCACCAACCCAGAATCTTTCAAATGGCGTAACCCCTTTTGCATCATTATACGCTCCAATAAAACCAAAATTTGCACGGGTCATTAAAACCAAATTGCCAACTATTCTATTGTACCAAGTTGCATCAAATTTCCATTTATAGAATTCAAGCCATTTGGTTCTGCTCAATGCATCAGCTTTTGAATAATCCTTTCCATCCAATAATGAATATGGTGGTGTCATTTGTAATGAAAGGGAAATATTTGAACCCTGTCTTGGGTAAATTGGTTGGTCTGTTGAGTTCCTTCCTAATACAACTTTAAAACTCAAGTTATTAGAACCACCAGTTGGAATTGCAGTAAAATAAGCATTACCTAATGCATCCGTTTCATTGTTATAGTATTGATAGCTCAAAGCGTATTGAATGGTAAAGAAATCATCTGGCCAACGTAAACGTTTTCCAATTCCTGCGCTTGCACCTGTAGTATACAATCCAGAACGGTATACTCCTGTTCTACCATTCGACTGAATAGAATGATAAACCGAAAGCGTCAATGCATTTGGCTTTTTACCTCCCAACCAAGGCTCCGTAAATGAAGCCGAGTAAGATTGAAAAAAGGTTCCATTGGTTTGCGCTCTCAATGACATTCTTTGTCCGTCGCCACTAGGAATTGGGTTCCAATATTTTGCCTTGGTTACTTTTCTTGCCGAAAAATTATTCA
>JBMLPO010000352.1:0-4126 GCA_049242065.1 Bacteroidia bacterium | reverse complement strand
CCACCCGTGTTTTGCCAAAAGAATTAGAAAATGATTTCTTTGAGAAAACTGCACTATCGCTAAGTGAATATACCTATCAAGCAGATGCCTGGTCACAATTGAATTTTGATACGTATTATGTCCCTAAGGAACGCTTGTACCAGGACTTAGGTAAAATGATTCCATTAGAGACTCAGTTTATCCATCAAACCATACAAAATGAAAAGTGAGTTTATTTAAGAAACTCTTTCAAAAGAAGTAAGGAGCTTTTGTTTTGGAGTCGCTCTGGATGCCACTGCACAGCTAAAGCAAATTGTTTTTTGTTTTTAATTTGAATGGCCTCAATGATGCCATCTGGCGCCAATGCTGCGGTAAAAAATAAAGGAGATAATTTTTTGATGCATTGGTGGTGGGTGCTATTAACGAAGCTTTTTTGCAGATGAAACTTTTTTTGAAACAAAGACAAGGGCGTAAATTCAATTGCATGTGCGCTGTCTTTACCCACCTGCATATGTTGAATAGGAGAATGCATTAAGGAATCAATATCGGCAAGGAGGGTTCCACCACAACTGGCATTCATCAGTTGGAGTCCTCTGCAAATACCTAATAAAGGAATCTTCTTTTGAATGGCAAATTGTATCAAGCCAATTTCAATGCTGTCTCTATAAGGATTGAATTTTCCGCATAATTGAGGAAACTCACTTCCTCCATAAATTTTATCTTGAATGTCTTCACCACCTCCTATGATGATATGAGTTGCTTGATTGATGAGGAGCAATTGGCTATCAGGATTGAGGTAATAAAATTCAACAATTTTAGCAGAAGGATTTTGCCACAAAACCCAATCTCTGATTTCTTTGTTTTTGTCTTTAGAAATCAGAATAGTTTGCGCCGGCAGTTCTGAAATCAAACAGAAAATAAAGAGGAGTAAGCCGAGAAGAGATGTTTTTTTCATGAAGCCAATTTTTTGTAATTTACTCTTTTAAATTACTGTTTAAAGAAAAAATTACATTTTTTTCGAAAAAGTTCTCAAAACAAAAGTCTATTAATCTGATAGTTATAAGCTATTTCAATTCATTTTTAGCCTTTCTTAATTAGTCGGTGTAAATTTGCAGCCCTAAAAAGAATAGAATTTTGACACTTATTAAATCAATTTCAGGAATCAGAGGAACCATTGGCGGAAAACAAGGTGATGCCTTAACCCCATTGGATGTAGTAAAGTTTACCTCAGCTTTTGGAACATTAATCAAAAGGAATACCGATGGAAACTGCAAAATGGTGGTTGGAAGAGACGCACGATTGAGTGGTGATTTGGTGAATCGTTTGGTAACAGGAACCTTGATGGGTTTGGGAATTGATGTGATAGACTTAGGATTGAGCACTACACCTACTGTTGAGATGGCAGTGGCCATGGAAAAAGCTCATGGTGGAATTATATTAACTGCCTCCCACAATCCAAAACAATGGAATGCACTGAAATTGCTCAATAGCAAGGGTGAGTTCATTTCTGAAGAATTGGGTAAAGAAGTTTTATCGATTGCTGAATTGGATCAAGTAGAATATGCAGAAGTTGATAAACTTGGCACTGTAACAGAACGTCATGATTATATTCAAATTCATATCAATGAAATTCTGAAATTAGAATTGGTAGATATTGAAGCCATTAAAGCTGCAGAATTAAAAGTAGTAGTAGATGCTGTTAATTCTACTGGAGGTATTGCTGTTCCTATGTTATTAAAAGCATTAGGAGTAAAAGATATTCATGAAATTTATTGCACACCTGATGGAAAATTCCCTCATAATCCTGAACCATTACCAGAGAATTTAACTGCTATTTCGGGTGAGGTAAAAAGAAACAAAGCAGATTTAGGTATTGTAGTTGATCCAGATGTAGATAGATTGGCATTGGTTAGTGAAGATGGCAGCATGTTTGGTGAAGAATACACTTTGGTTTCTATTGCTGATTACGTGTTATCTACTATTTCACAAGCACATTTAGATAGATTGGGATTTGTGAAAAATACCGTTTCAAATTTATCTTCAACAAGAGCTTTAAGAGACATTACAGAAAAACATGGTGGAAGTTATCATGCAAGTGCAGTAGGAGAGGTAAATGTGGTAAAAATGATGAAAGATACCAAAGCCGTTATTGGTGGTGAAGGTAATGGTGGTATCATTTATCCTGAATTGCATTATGGTAGAGATTCATTGGTAGGTATTGCCTTGTTCCTTTCTTTGTTAGCTAAAACAAAAAAGATTTGTTCTATGCTGAGAGAAAGTTATCCTGATTACTTCATTGCCAAGAAGAAAATTGAATTAACTCCTGAAATCAATATTGATGATTTATTGGCTAAGGTGAAAGACAAATACAAAAAGCAACCCATGAATACCATTGATGGTTTGAAGATTGAATTTGATAAAGAATGGGTACATTTAAGAAGATCGAATACCGAACCAATCATCAGAATTTATGCAGAGAGTCCGAGTGAAACAACAGCCAATAACTTAGCTGAAAAAATTATCTCAGACATGAAGCAGTTTATTAAAAATTAATTTGGGATATATTATCCTTTTTGACGAAAAGATATGGCATTACAATGTGGTATAGTTGGCTTACCTAATGTTGGAAAATCAACTTTGTTTAATTGCTTGAGTAACGCAAAAGCGCAAGCAGCAAATTTTCCTTTCTGTACAATTGATCCGAACGTAGGTGTGATTACCGTTCCGGATGAAAGACTGAATAAATTGGCAGAATTGGTGAAGCCAAACAGAATCGTTCCTACCACTATTGAAATTGTTGACATCGCAGGATTGGTGAAAGGTGCAAGTAAGGGTGAAGGATTGGGTAATCAGTTCTTAGGAAACATAAGAGAAACCAATGCAATCATTCATGTATTACGTTGTTTTGAAAACGATAATATCATTCACGTGGATGGTTCTGTTAATCCAATTAGAGACAAAGATGTAATTGATACAGAACTACAGTTGAAGGATATTGATTCTGTAGAAAAGAAATTATTGAGAATTGCTCGTGCTGCTAAAACTGGTGATAAAGACGCTGTAAAGGCAGAAGCTGCATTGAATAAATTCAAAGCCCATTTAGAAAATGGAAACAATGCCAGAACGCTTGAGGTGACTGAAGATGAGATGAAGCATGTTGAAGATATTTTCTTATTGACACTCAAGCCTGTGATGTATGTTTGTAATGTGGATGAAGCAAGTGTTATCAATGGAAATAAGTACGTTGAGATGGTGAAGGAGGCTGTGAAGATTGAGAATGCAGAAGTACTTGTCATCAGCGCTGCAATTGAAGCAGATATTGCGCAATTGGAGAGTTATGAAGACCGCTTAGCCTTTTTAAATGATTTGGGTTTACAAGAATCGGGTGTGGCTAAATTGATTAAGGCTGCTTATAAGATGTTGAACTTGATTACTTATTTCACTGCAGGTGTGCAAGAAGTAAGAGCATGGACCATCGACCAAGGATACAAAGCTCCGCAAGCTGCAGGTGTTATCCACTCAGATTTTGAAAGAGGATTTATTAAAGCAGAGGTTATTCATTACGAAGATTATATCAAGTATGGTTCTGAATCGGCTTGCAAAGAAGTTGGTAAACTAAGCATTGAAGGAAAAGAATACGTGGTATGGGATGGAGATGTAATGCATTTTAAATTTAATGTATAATAGAAAGCGGTTTCAAGACCGCTTTTTTTATTCGATAAAAAAATCAAATCATGATTAAGTTAGGCGATAAAGTAAGGTTTGTTAATGAAAACCTAGAAGGATTTGTAACTTCACTAAAAGGTAAAGGATTGATAGGAGTGACTGTTGACAGTGACTTTGAAATACCCGTGCAGGAATCACAAGTAGTAAAAATTCAATTTGCAGAAAAGGCAGGTAACCTAACTGAAAATAATATCGTTGAAAAACCAAGAAAGCAAAACAGCAATCCTATGGGTGTTTTTGTTGCATTTGAAAGGGTAAACGACAATGATATTGAATCGTGGATACATAATAATTTTACCGAAAAGGTGATGTTAGCCGTTTATGAATTGGAACAAGGAGTTTATAAATTCAGAAAACATTTTGTATTAGAGAGGGAAGAAACACTTCCATTTAAGAAATACAAAATGGAGGAATTTCAAAA
>JBMLPO010000351.1:0-12637 GCA_049242065.1 Bacteroidia bacterium | reverse complement strand
AGGATGATGAACCAAAACATCTTCATGTGAGATAACATCAAACATGGTTTTTGCCTTGTCGAATGTTTTGATGGGTAAGGCTGGTAAGGTATTGAAGTAATCTCCAGGTAATCCAACTTTAGGGAAATCCATAAAGTCTTTGAAATTATGATACCTACCTCCTGGAATAAGATTTACATGTTTTAGTTCTAGTTTTTTGATGAGCAATTCAAGCATGTAACGTGGCATCTTCTCATCATAAACAAAACGAGTAGGATTTCCTTTAGAGCGTTGTTTTAGACTTTTTTGTATCTTATCTAGTAAGGTTACCGAATAATCTTCCTCATCCTGACTAATAGTAAATTCAGCATCACGAGTTAATTTGATAACAAAAGCCTCGAATTTATCATGATCAAAAATTGAGAAAACACTGGGTAAATAAGCACGAATGATATTCTCAAGAATGACAATATGGGTTTCTTGTTCTTGTTTAGGTAAAATATAAAACCTACTTACAATATTCGTTGGTACCTCTAGTATTGCATGTTTTGGTTCCAATCTATCATCAGAAGAATACATTCGTACTGCTAGGTAAATACTTCTATCTTTTAGATGAGGTGCAGATTTTAAATCATCAATTAAAACTGGAAACAAATGAGAAATGACATTGGAATTGAAGTATTCCCTCATCACATTCAATTCTCTTTCGGTGAGTTCATTTTCTTCTTTTAAGAAAATATTTCTTTTAGCTAATTCAGGAAGTATTTGGTTATTGTAAACTGAGGTAAATCGTTCTTGTAAGGAAACTACTATCCGTTGAATTTCCGATAATATTTCATCGGGTGATGATTGAAATTCACTGATATTTTTCTTGCCATTTACTTTCTGTATTTTTCTAATTTGGGCAACCCTAACTCTAAAAAATTCATCGAGATTGGAAGAGAAAATGGCCAAAAATTTAATTCTTTCCATGAGCGGAGTTTCAGGATTTTCTGCTTCCTGAAGCACTCTTTCATTGAAATGTAACCAGCTGATTTCTCTGTCTCTGTATAAGTATCCCTTCCTATCTTTAATCATTATTTAGCAAGCAATCTGTTGAATACAAAAATGTAACAATCAAGGTTAAGGAATTGTTAAATGTTTTAAAAGAAAAGTATCAATTTTTTTATTATTTTAGGCCTTGTAATCAATATTCATTCTATAAAACAATAACAATGTCACATTTTATGGTCGAAATGTTTCTGCCCGAAGTCATTGATTTGGAATTCATGAAAATGATTCCAGCACATCGGGCCTATGTAGATCAATTGATTTCTGATGGAAAAATTTTGACCTATACTGTAAATGAGGAGCGCACCAAAGGTTGGATTATTTTTGATGCAGATGAAGCCGAAGAAGTATTGGATATTGTGCAGCAATTTCCAATCAATCGTTTTCTAACATTCGAAATTCATGCCCTGATGATTCATGATGGTGAAGCATTTAGGTTTCCTAAACTACATATGAATTAATCGATATAGGTAATTTTAAAATCGATTGGACAAACCTTACTTAACATTGCGCTGACGCCGCAATATTTATGTTTAGATAAATCAACTGCCTTTTCTACTTTTTCTTTGTCTTCAGGTTTTACTTTGATTTTATATTCCAAATAAATTTGGGTATAAACTTTTGGATGTTCATCGCTTAAATCTGCTTTTACATTTAATGCAAAGTCGGAATAATTCACTCTCATTTTTTCAAGAAGACTTACAATATCCATTCCTGTGCAAGCCGCCAATGAACTCAGTAAAAGAGCTTTCGGACGTGGGCCTTTGTCTTTTCCTCCTCCTTCAATTGAAGCATCAATTGTTAAATGATGGCCATCAATGATAGAATCAAATTCAAATCCTTCTTTGAAAATGGTTTCAACTTCGTGTAAGCTCGACATATTAAACGCTTTCTTTTTTTACTTTGGTTTTAAATCCATCACCTGCAATGGCTCCCATTATGAATCCATAAGCAGCACTGCGATATGGGTTTGAGGTAATTGCACAAGTTCCATCTGCACAGCCAACAAAATACCAATAACAGAGTCCTGCTATTGCACCTATTGCTGCTCCAATGAAAGTTGATTTGTGTTTGATGATGAAATCCTTCATGAATTCAAAATTGACATCAAATATAACTGAATTTCTAAATTCATGTTGTTTTAATCAACTGAATCAAGGTGAGAGATAACAGCTAATGAAATCATTGTTAATTAGGAATGACCAATAAATAACCAGCTTCTTTTATTTTGTTGATTCCTCCATGAACATTTTTAATATGATTGAAACCATGTTTTTTCATGATTGAACTGGCCATCATACTGCGATAACCTCCTGCGCAATGTATGAGGTATTTGTGTTCTGGATTAAGTTTTTTCAAGGATTGTTCCAATTTTGATAAAGGTATCAATTCTGCACCATCTATGTGTCCCGATAACCATTCACCTGGGTTTCTTACATCAATAACTGTTGGATTATCCAATCCTAATTCTTCTGCAAAAACTTCTGGTTCAATGCTATCAACCACCTCAATTTTTTTGCCTGCATGAATCCAAGCATCAAATCCTCCATCCAAATATCCAAATACATGTTCATAACCAACGCGAGCTAATCTTAAAATGGCTTCTTCCTCCTTACCTGGATCGGCAATAACTATAATAGGTTTTCCATAATCAATTAATGAACCAACCCATACTGCATATTGTCCTTGTAAACCAATATTGATGGAGCCAGGTATAAAACCTTTTTCAAATATTTCAGGCATTCTAGAATCGAGTATGATGCTGCCTTTGTCTATTTTATCTGCTACTTGTTCAACTCTTAAAGCAATTGCATTTTTACTCATCACTTCGTCAATATTCCTGTAACCTTTTTTATTAATTGCGGCATCAATGAAAAAGTATTTAGGAGGTTCTTCCAATCCACTAATCAACTTATTGACAAATTCTTCTTTAGTGCTGCAACACAATGCATAATTGCTTTGTTTTTGAATACCTAGCGTGGAGCTGGTTTCTTTTCCAATGTTTTTGCCACATGCAGAACCAGCACCATGTCCTGGATAAAGGATCAGGTCATCTGGTAAAATCATGATTTTGTTTTTTAATGAATCATATAACATGCCAGCCAAATCTTCTTTAGTTAAATCTGATTTGACAGCAAGGTCTGGTCTTCCAACATCTCCAACAAATAAGGTATCACCAGTAAATATTGCATGAGGATTACCCGATTCATCCAATAATAAAATACAAGATGATTCAAGTGTATGACCAGGTGTGTGTAATAATTTTAAACTGATTTTACCTAATTGAAATACTTCATTGTCTTCAGCTACATACATTTTAAATTCAGATACAGCACCAGGTCCATATACGATGCTGGCTCCAGTTTTTGCGGCAAGGTCTATATGTCCTGAAACAAAATCTGCATGAAAATGAGTTTCAAAAACATATTTAATTTGAGCACCTCTTTTCTCGGCTAAATCAATATAAGGTGAAGTTTCTCTCAATGGATCAATGATGGCGGCTTCACCATTACTTTCAATATAATAAGCTGCTTCTGCCAAACAACTCGTATAAATTTGTTGGATATACATTGTTTAAAATTTGAGCACAAGGTTTTTAAAAATTGGAAAATTTGGTTTGATTTCCATCAAGATTAAAACTGATTCTTATCAAATAAAATACGCTCATTAGCTAGAAAATCGGCCTGTTTTATTGTTTTAATTTTTATCCAACCGAGACTTGTTTTTCTAAATTAAAGGATGAATAGCATTGATAAAGCCTAATGTGCAAAGAAGGATCATGATCGTTTGCTATTTCTAAACCATGGAATAATGGGCATTAATGGTTTTATTTGTAACAGATGAAAATAGGATTTGATGCCAAAAGGGCTTTTCAGAATAAAACAGGATTGGGCAATTATAGCCGGACCTTTATTCGTGCCTTATTGGAAGCAGGAGATTCAAATCAATTGTATTTATTCACACCCAAAATAGCTGAAGCAGGCATGGAAATGGCTGCAGATCCACACTATCACATTATTCAGCCTCATAAAACTATTCATAAATTTCTACCAGCTTATTGGAGAAGTCATGGATTATTAACTGATATCAAAGAACATGGAATAGAAATATTTCATGGATTGAGCAATGAACTTCCTGTTGGAATTGAAAGATTAGCTGTTAAAAAAGTAGTAACCATTCACGATTTAATTTTTCTCAGATTTCCTGAATTGTATCCTGCTATAGATAGAAAAATTTATGAAAGAAAATTCAAGGCAGCAATAGAAAAAGCAGATTTATTGATTGCATGTAGTCAACAAACTGCCTCAGATATCAAAACTTTTTATCAGGTTGATTCCAATAAAATTCATGTAGTATATCAAGATTGTAATAGTCAATTCAGAGCGCGTTTTGCAGAAGGAGTACATCAGGAATTTAAGAAGAAGTATCAATTACACCATCCTTATGTTTTAAGTGTTGGAACCATAGAGAAGCGCAAGAATCAGCTAAATTTATTAAAGGCTTTTCATCAAGCTGATTTAAAAAATACACAATTGGTTTTTTTGGGTAGGAAGGCTGATTTATTTCCAGAATTAGCATCCTATATTCAAAGTCATAGTATAGAAAATAAAGTAGTTTTCTTAGACCAGGTTCATGAAGAAGAGCTTCCTTTATTGTACCAGAATGCTATGTCATTTGCCTATGTGAGTCGATTTGAGGGCTTTGGAATTCCCATACTTGAAGCATTAAGAAGTGGAGTTACTGTTATGTGTTCAAATGAATCAAGCTTACCTGAAGTGGCTGGAAATGCCGCTCTTTATGCTCATGCTGATGATGTTGAATTGATGAAAAAGCATTTGCTTGAATTAGCAAATGATGAAAGTTTAAGAACTGAATTGCAAAGAAAAGGATTGATTCAAGCAGAATTGTTTAATGCAGACAAACTTGCACATCAAGTTCTGCAACTTTATCAAACACTACTTCATCATTGAAAAAAGATGATTCAATTTTAGCTTGAGGTTAATCTCTTGCTTTTCCTATTTTTGCCGCTGTGATAATTGATTTAAACGATAATATTTTTGAGGATTTAAAAGCAGTAGCCCAGAAAACTGGTATTGAGGCCTATGTGGTTGGGGGCTATGTGAGAGATATTTTTTTAAATCGAGCCTCCAAAGATATTGATGTGGTTGTAATTGGAGATGGAATTGAATTTGCCAAAGCATTTTCTGAATACAAAAAGATTATCAGAGACTTTGCCATATTCAAGAATTTTGGAACTGCCATGGTGAAGTGTCAAGACTGGGAAGTGGAGTTTGTAGGTGCTAGAAAGGAGAGTTATTCTCGAGACAGCAGAAAACCTAGGGTGAGTCCCGGTTCATTAAAAGAAGATCAATCGCGAAGAGACTTTACTATTAATGCATTAGGTATAAGCTTAAATGAAGCTGATTTTGGACAATTACTCGATCCATTTGGTGGACTAGATGATTTGAATAATCAAATACTAAGAACACCATTAGAACCAGGAATTACCTTTGATGATGACCCCTTGCGCATGATGCGTGCCATTCGTTTTGCAAGTCAATTAAATTTTCAAATTTTACCTGAAACTTTTCAATCAATCTGTGAACACAAGGAAAGAATTAGAATTGTTTCTTTTGAGAGAATCATTGAAGAACTAAATAAGATTATACTTTCATCGAAACCATCAATTGGACTCCAATTGTTGTTTGAAAGCGGATTATTAGAAATTATTTTTCCTGAATTGTATGCCATGCATGGAGTGGAATATGTAAATGGTAAAGGACATAAAGATAATTTCTATCATAGCCTACAAGTACTAGACCAAGGTGCAGAAGAAACCCATGATTTGTGGTTGAGATGGGCATTATTACTGCATGATATAGGAAAGCCCTTAACCAAAAGATACCTTCCACAAGAAGGGTGGACATTTCATGGACATGAAGACAAAGGCAGTAGAATGATTTCTAGAATTTTCAGAAAACTCAAATTGCCTTTGAATGAAAAAATGAAATATGTTGAAAAATTGGTCGCCTTACATCATCGTCCCAAAGCCTTGGCAGAAGACGGAGTAACAGACTCTGCTATCAGAAGACTGATAGTTGATGCGGGAGATGATTTAAACGATTTGTTTGTATTATGTCGTGCAGACATGACAACCAAAAATACTGATAAATTAAAGAAGTACAGAGCGAATTTGCAGAAGGTAAGGGAATTGGTTACTGAAGTAGAAGAACGTGATGCTTTGAGGAATTGGCAACCCCCATTAACAGGTGAAGATATCATGAAATACTTTGCCATTGAACCCTCTAAAATTGTAGGAATTATCAAAGAAGAAATCAGAGAATCTATATTAGAAGGAAAGATTAAAAACGATAGAAAGGCAGCCATCGAACTCATGAAAGAATTAGGTGAAATTCATCAATTGAAAGCTGCTGGAATTGAGTTGAAGGAAAGCATGGACTAGTTTTATTTGTAAATTTTATTCCACTCATTGAATATCAGTTGAAAAAAATGCATATTAGCTGTTAATACTGAATTTATGCGCGGTTTAAAACCTCTCTTATTTTTCATTTTCTGTCATTTAAGTTTGGGGATTATTGCTCAGCCATCAGTATTAGGCACAAATATTTTTACAGGATCTTTTTCGAATTATAATTTAACTCAATTAGGAAAAGTCAGACAGTATCGAGCTCAAACCTCAATTTCATACACTTCTGGACTTGGAGAATGGCTTTTTTGCAGAGGAACAGCGAGCTCTCCAGATTACAGTATAAAATGGAATCCCTATACATCCGGGCAAATTATTCCTGGTTTTAATACAGTTATCAATCCTAGTGTTAGCACAGGATCTGCTAGGTACAATACTGCTGGTGCTGGAGGAGGTGCAAATGGGCAAGTACCTGCAATAACCTCTGGAAGGTATTATACTTTTAATGTTGGGGATAATCAATTTATTGATAATTATATGGCTGTTTGGGAAACTACTTTTAATCCTGTTAGTATTATCAGCACCTCCCAATCTCCAACTACAGTCTGCTCAAATGGTGATTCAATTACTATTTCCGTTTTAACTTCTTCAAGTCCTAATTCTGCAGAGAAAATCTACCTTCGTTACACCAGAGATTCGAGTTTTACACCTTCATTTTTAGCAGAATTGTCTTTTTCTGGTTCACTAGGTACAGTTAAAATTCCAGTTTTAAATTCAGGAGATACCATTCGATATTATATTTTTAGTTCTATGCTAAACACAACGCAATTGGCACCAGGTGGTGTTGTTAGTGAAACCAATTGTGATATGTCAACCTTAGCTATGAACAACAATTCTAATACTAATTTTAGGTTTATTATTCGGTCTTCACCTAGTCCTACTGTTAGTTTTAGTCCAGGAGCTGCTTGTGCAGGAGTTGCAACAAGTTTTGTCAATAATTCTACCATTAGTTCAGGCACTATTAGCACTTCTTATTGGGATTTTGGAGATGCCAGTAATAGCACGGTTTCTGGCGCTTCTAATACAAATCATACTTATTCTTCAACAGGCACTTATTCTGTAGTATTAACAGCTACGAGTGCCTTGGGTTGTCAGAAAAGTAGTACCCAAAGTATACAAGTCAATCCTAGACCTAGTACAAACGGACTATTACCACATTAAAATGAAAACAGTTTAAACATATGAAAAACATCAACTCAAACAGATTATTATTAGTGGTGCTAATGGTAATCGGATTCGCTTTTACATCAATGGCTCAACAAAAAGCTTGGTCAGGTAATCAAACACGTTACCGTATCGACTCAACCACGAATGCCACATCAACAATTAACTGGTCTGTTAAAGCAGGTACCACAAATGGAACAGGAGTAGCAGGAGGGAGCAGAGGAGCTAATTATGCAGTTACTTGGACCTATTCGGGAACAACAAAATTAACCGATTCAGTTTTGGTTAATGAAACAGTGAATTCTTGTATAGGGGAGAATCAGGCTTTTGGTATTACGATTTATCCAACGCCTACAACCATTTACAAAAATCCATCCAATGTAACGGTTACTAGTGTAACAGCAAGTTGTCCCTTATCTAGTCCGGGGGATATCACCATTGAAATGAGTAATTTTACAACAGCTAGTTTAGGAGATCTAGGAACTTATACCATCACCTATGATTTAAAAGATGGGGCAACTGTACTCACTTCAGGCTCTGTAAATACTACCACTGCAACAGCTACAATAACAGGTACAACCTTGTCTGGATTTTTAGCAAATACAGGTTCATCAGCTAAAAACTACAGTTTGGTTATTACAGGTATTTCAGCAACTAATTCTTTAACCCCAACTGCCTTAAATGCAGGTGCAGTGGGTACAACTGCCATTGCTGCCTTATCTCCATTGACCATTGTTGTTTCTGCTAAACCAAGCACCTCCGCTATAACTCCTTACTAAGGATTATTTGTCTTGCTAATTAAGCTCTTCAGATATTATATCTGTTTGAGTTGTTTGCTATTGTATTCCCTTCAAGCCTATTCGCAATACACAGATACAGCCTGTGTAGGAGAAATAGGAGCGGGTTATAAAGTCATTTCAACTCCCGGATCAAACTATCAGTGGTTTGTGAAAGGAGGAACTATTGCCTCAGGTCAAGGTACAAATGATATTCAGATTAATTGGGGAAATGTTCCCGGCATTTATGATGTTCAGGTTTTGGAAACCAATTCTGGTTCATGCACAGGTGATACCGTGACTGCAAAAATTCTTTTGATAAATAATCCTATAGTTAGCATTTTAAGTGATGATTCAGTGTGTGCTGGAGAGCCAATTTTATTGACAGCTTCAGGGGCTGCTCGATATTTTTGGAATGGAATAGAAGGCAGTAATAGTTTGGTTATTATACCACAGAATGATACCAATATTACCTTAAGAGGCATGATTGCAGGTTGCAGTAGTTTAGATATTAGCAAAAAAATTATCGCTGTGCCAAAGCCTATAGCAAGTTTTACATTTAAGCCCTCAGATTGGTTAATCAATGATGTTTTAGAAGTTACTTTTAATGGTTCAAATGCCAACAGATTTGTTTGGTATGTGAACAATGATATGATTAGTGATGGCGATAAAAAATCATTTTCAAAAGCCTTAAAAGATTCAGGAGAACTCACTCTAACCTTGTGGGTTTTTGGGCAATTGGATTGCAGCGACTCTATGCAATATGTTGGTAGGGTGTATTCGGGTTGGACCGTATTTGCTCCTACAGCTTTTACGCCCAATAATGATGGTGTGAATGATGTTTTTGGGATTGAGTATTTTGGATATAAAAGAGGTTCTATAACGATTTACAATAGATATGGGATGCCTGTTTTTAATTCAAATCAACTTGATTTTGGATGGGATGGCAGCATCAATGGAAGTCCGCAAGCCTCCGATATTTATACCTATGAACTCATTGTTTACGATAGATTTGATAGAGCAAGGTTAATAACGGGAAAGTTTAATTTAATCAGGTAGTATCTAAATGGCTGTTTATCAGGTTTTAGTTTTTGTGGAAATGAAATAGTGAATGCTTCTTATAATTAATTTTAAAAGCTTTTTTGAGACACAGGTTTTTTTTCTCAAATTCGCATTTGAACAATATCAGTATGGCAGTATATAAGTTTAAAGTTTACTTCGAGGATTATGAAGATATTTATCGTGTGATTGAGATTAAGTCAACACAAACTTTCCTTGATTTTCATCATGCGATTTTGGAATCAATTAAATTTGATTCGAAACAAATGGCCTCTTTTTACATGAGTAATGATGCTTGGAAAAAAGGTCAGGAGATTACCCTTGAAGACATGACTGAAAATTCGGATAATCCTATTCCGGTTATGGCAAAGTCAAAATTAAATCAATACATCAACGATCCTCATCAAAAGATCATGTATGTTTATGATTTTATTGAATGTTGGACATTGATGATAGAATTGTTCGGAATCAGCACCACTGAAAATCCGAAATTAAACTATCCTGTTTGCACAAAGTCTGTAGGATTAGCACCAAAGCAATATGATAAAGTTCAACGCTTCGGAGTAGTTGATGACAATGAATTTGATGAAATCACTAAAAACTACTTGAATCGTTCTGAAGAAATTCCAGGTGAAATTTCAGATGATGAAGCAGATGAATTTGGTTTATTTGATAATGGAGAAGGTGGAGAAGAAGGGGAGGCTGAAGAGTCTTCTGGTTTCACTGAAGAATTATATTAAACACAATTAATTTTTATAATAAAACCGGGTGTTGAATAAGCCCGGTTTTCTTTTTTTAATACTATGCAATTAAATTTAAAAAGACCTCTAGTTGTATTCGATTTAGAAACAACCGGAATCAGTATATCTACAGATAGAATTGTAGAAATAGCTTGTATCAAAGTTCATATTGATGGATCAGAAGAAACCAAATTATTGAAGATCAATCCTGGGATGCCCATTCCTCCAGAATCAACAGCTATACATGGTATTTCTGATGCTGATGTTGCCAATGCTCCAAAATTCAATGAGGTGGCAAAAGAACTCGCAGATTTTATGAAAGGATGTGATTTTGCTGGATTCAATTCAAATAAATTTGATTTTCCTTTATTGGTAGAGGAATTTTTAAGAGCTGGTGTTGATTTTGATGTTGAAAATAGAAAGTTTATTGATGCACAAAGGATTTATCATACCATGGAGCCAAGAAATTTAGGAGCAGCTTATAAATTCTATTGCAATAAAACCATTGAAAATGCACATCATGCAATGGATGATACCAAAGCAACATTAGAAGTATTAAAAGCGCAAATAGAACATTATGAAACGCTCAAGAATGATATCGACCATTTACATGTGATGTCTGGCCAGACCAGAAATGTTGATTTAGCTGGCAGAATGGTATACAATGAAGATGGAAAGGAAGTATTCAATTTTGGCAAACACAAAGGGAAATTGGTTGAGCAAGTACTAAAAAACGACCATGGTTATTACCAATGGATGATGGATGGAGATTTTTCTTTAGATACCAAAAGAAGGCTTACTCAAATCAAACTCAGAGCAAAGTTTAATTAATAAAAAAAGACCTGTTAATAGCAGGTCTTTTTTTATCTTAATATGGTGATGTTTCCTTTTTTGCTGTAGGAAGTACCATCCCAACCAGAATAATCTACTATATAAAAATAAACATCATTGGCCAATTCTTGTGATTTGTTTTCACCTTTGAAACCTTCATATTTATTGCGGCTTTCCCAAATCAACTCACCCCAACGATTATAAATACGTAAATGATAATTCTTAACAAATACGTGAACAGTTTTTAATTCATCATTGAGTAAATCACCATTTGGTGTAAATGCATTGGGTACATTTAATACAGGTGGCTCAACTAAATCTACCACATTTGAAGCACTGAAATAATCAGGATTATTGGATAGCGCTTTGACTTGGTATTGGTACAATCCGTTATCTGGATTTAAGTTCTTGTCAAATGATTCTGTGTTTTTATCAAAGGTGGTTTCATGCAGTTTATTTGAATAGATATTGGGTTCAGTTTTAAACAATTCATAACGGTTGAGTCCCTTTTTGAAATACGGATATTGCATCCAATACAATTGGTGAAATTCAAACGGATATACAATTCCCTCTAATAAAATTGAACAAGCCTCTTTACTTGGGAAACTTAAGGTGCCACAATCATTTGTATTGAAAATTTTATAACAATATGAAGACTCATCTACACTTACTTTTTCATCAATAAAAACAGTATCTGAAGCTCTGTTACCTAAGTGAATCAATTCAAAATTATTCCCAATTCGTCCAGTTTTTTTGTATAGTTCATAACGCCAGAAACTATCTGCACTCACCGATTGCCACTTAATTTCTACAGCAGCATCATTCACTACACTTACGGTATGAATATCAATGGCGGGTGGTGTTTTATTTGCATCTTGGGTACAAACAGCTACAGAGCTATCACCAAATATTTGGCATACATCTGAACTTACAATTCTATAACAATAATTAGAGTTAAAATCAAATTTCGCTTGGTGGATATAAGATACATCACCAAGCTGATTTGATTCATAAATTGGCTGATAAGCGCCATCATCTATGCTTTCTAAGATATAGTACTTTCTAGAGTATGGGTTAGTATTGAATTGTTTCCACCTAATTTCAATGGTATCATTATTATACCTTCTTGGACAACCCAATACTGTAGCAGGAGTTGGTGGGAAAGGGGCAATATAAATCTTGATAATTTTTGTTTTTCTCCGGGGAGCTGGACATTGGTTATCATATAGAACTATATCTATTATGAGTGTATCTCCAATATCTGAACAATCGCTAATGAATCTTCCAGTAAAAATGCCTAGGCTTAAATTGTTTTCAGTTCTATAATTAAACTTTGGTCCAATTTGAACTTGTGTTTGTACTTGAATAAATACAGAATCTTTCGGGTCTGAATCGTAAAAAACTGTTGCAAAATTCAATGTATCAAATGGCTCAATTCGATAAAATTCTTCTTCTATATTGCTGAATCCAGGATCGCTTAAAGTATCATCTTTTACAATAGAACAAATGGTTCTTGAGGTATCACCAGGAATCTTACAATTGTTGATACT
>JBMLPO010000350.1:0-4054 GCA_049242065.1 Bacteroidia bacterium | reverse complement strand
CAATTAAACAACTATATTCTTTTAATTCATAATTCAAATAATTACAAATACTATGAACTTTACCTATCACTAAAAAACAACCCAAATGTGACAGGTATTCCTAATTCATACTCAAAATTCAAAGAACCATTATTATCAGAATCTACAGCAAACTTGTTTTATCAGAAAATTAAAGAAATCAATAGTTTAAACTACGTACCAAAGAATTTTGAGGATTTTTTACTCTTGACTCAAAGGAACGAAAATTCAAATTTCTTGCCATTAGTTAGCGAGGAAGTGGTTCATAGAATTGTTGAAAACAAAGTTTCAACTAAGAATAAACTGGTAGAAGAATATAAATTATCTCTTTATAAAATTTACACAGAGAATGAGATTACTAATATCTTAATCTCTATTGGAATAATTCTACTTTCAGTTATTTATCCAATTCGTTTCTTTATTCTATTAATTATTTGGTCTGTAAAAACATACTTTGGTTAGCTATATATTTTAATCTCCCCCCCTTTCCCATCTCCCCTCCTATCCCTTATATTGCGATTCAGATAAGGTAGCGAATTATGTTTGAACAAACTTTTAAGAATATAGATGATATCCTGCACAAGGATGCCGGTTGTGGAAGTGAATTGGATTATGTGGAGCAAACTTCGTGGGTACTTTTTCTAAAGTATTTAGATGATTTGGAAAAGGACCGCGCTACTGCGGCTGAACTTATGGGGAAAAGCTATTCACCCATTATTTCGGATGAATATAAATGGTCGGTTTGGGCCATGCCTAAAGACAATAGCGGTAAACTCGATCACCAAGTGGCGCTGACAGGTGATGATTTATCGGATTTTGTGAACATCAAATTGTTTCCTTACCTCAAACAATTTAAACAAAGTGCAGAGAGTGCAGATACCATTGAATACAAAATTGGTGAAATATTTTCGGAGCTAAAGAACCGCATTCAGAGTGGTTATAATTTAAGAGAAGTTATTAATAGAATTGATGAATTGCGTTTTCGTACCCATGCAGAAAAGCATGAAATGAGTCATTTATACGAAGACAAAATTAAAAACATGGGCAATGCCGGGCGCAATGGTGGAGAGTATTATACTCCACGTCCACTCATTACCACCATTGTAAAAGTAGTAGCACCCCAAATTGGCGAAAAGGTATATGATGGAGCAGTAGGCTCGGCCGGATTTTTATGCGAAGCATTTGATTATATGAAAAATGGCGGGGGCGGCGCCCGCGCGGGCATTCGTAGAGACGCCATTAATGGCGTCTCTACGGGATTATCCACCAAACAAACCGAAATCCTACAAAAATCAACATTTTACGGCAAAGAGAAAAAATCGCTGGCCTATATCATTGGCATCATGAACATGATATTTCATGGAGTGGAAGCACCCAATATCATACATACGAATACGCTGGCAGAAAACCTGGCTGACATACAAGAAAAAGACCGTTACCATGTGGTATTGGCCAATCCGCCATTTGGAGGAAAAGAAAGGGCTGAGGTACAACAAAACTTTCCTATTAAAACAGGAGAAACCGCTTCACTCTTTTTGCAGCATTTTATTAAAATAATGAAAGCCGGAGGCAGAGCGGGTGTGGTAATTAAAAACACTTTTTTAAGTAATACCGACAATGCCACGGTAGCCATCCGTAAAACCTTATTGGAGAACTGTAATTTACATACTGTATTGGATTTACCCGGAGGCACCTTTACGGGAGCGGGAGTAAAAACAGTGGTATTGTTTTTTGAAAAAGGACAAGCCACCAAAAAAGTATGGTATTACCAATTGAACCTCGACAGGAATTTGGGTAAGACCAATCCATTGAATGAAAATGATTTGGCAGAATTTGTGGCCTTACAAAAAACCTTTGCCAACAGCGAAAACTCCTGGAGCCTCGATGTACAGACGCCATTCATGGCGTCTTCCAATTACGACCTCAGCGTAAAAAACCCGAACAAAAAAGAAGAAACCGCACTTCGCCAACCCAAAGACATCCTAGCAGAAATGAAAGCCTTGGATGAAGAAACCGAATCTATTTTACAATCAATTATGAAGTTGATATGAAAGAGGGTTGGGAGATAAAGACAATTGGTGATGTTTGTTACAGTGAATCATCAAACGTTTCTCAAAATAAATTAGAAAATAACGAAGGAATTTATCCAATTTACGGAGCAAGTGGTTTAATTAAAAATGTAGATTTTTTTCATCAAAGTAAACCATATTTATCCATCGTTAAGGATGGCTCTGGATTTGGTAGAATAACCAAAATGGATGCATATTCTTCCGTTATAGGTACTCTACAATATATTATTCCAAAGGAAAATGTTGATTTAGATTACTTGAACTATTCTTTGATGTCTGTTGATTTCAAAAAATATGTTTCAGGAGCAGCCATACCTCATATTTACTTTAAAGATTATAAAAATGAACCATTCTTATTAATCCATCTCTCCGAGCAGCAACGTATTGTATCCATTTTAGATGAGAGTTTTGCGGCTATCAACAAAGCCAAGGCCAATGCAGAACAGAACCTCAAAAACGCCAGAGAATTGTTTGAGAGTTATTTGCAGGGGGTGTTTGAGAATGGAGGCTGGGAATTCGTAAAACTCTCTGACATGGCAAATGAAATTTCAGATGGTGACCATATGCCACCTCCCAAATCAGAATTTGGTATTCCATTCATTACGATTTCTAACATAAATAAGAAAACATACAAAATTGATTTTTCTAATACTTACAAAGTTCCTCAAGATTATTATGATGGTTTAAAACAAAATAAAAAGCCAATCATAGGGGATTTACTTTATACAGTCACTGGTTCTTATGGCATTCCTGTCCTGATTGAATCTGACAATAATTTTTGTTTTCAACGACATATCGGCTTAATAAGACCAAGTGAGAAACTAAATAGTAAATTGCTTTTTTATTGGATATTATCACCACAAGCAATTTCACAAGCTAATGAAACTGCAACAGGAACTGCACAAAAAACAGTTTCATTGAAATCATTAAGAAATTTTTCTTTCCCAAATATTCCTATAAATGAACAGAAAGCTATCGTCAATAAATTAGATTCCTTACGCACTGAAACCCAAAAACTGGAAAGCATTTACCAAAAGAAAATAGCAGATTTGGAAGAATTGAAAAAGAGTTTGCTGGAGAAGGCGTTTCGGGGGGAAATAGTCTGAAATGTGATTAAGCGACAAATGTCTGAACTTTGATTAAGCTGATTAAATGATTCGCAGGATTTATTGAATTGCCTGAACTTGATTTGAAGATGTTGAGTTTGTCGAAATACCTAAAAAATGGATGATTTTTTAGGTATTGGGCATTAACATGTAAAAAAAGCAAGAGACTAAAATCATCATTAAAATCATAACAATCAGCTTAATCCGTGGTTCAGACATTGTTTTAGTACAATTGCCCTTAGCATCAACATTTGCCATCATTTAAATTAGCAGGAAAGTAATGGTATGGAATCAAATGCATCCCTCGCTAAAACTAATCGTGAAAGGTCGTGATTTGCTAGCCCTGAAGGGGCGTCAGATCTTAACCATGGGTGAAGCCCATGGATGTATGATGGGTGAAGCCCATGGATGAAGAGCATCTACAAGCTATGTCTATACTGCTAGCCCTGAAGGGGCGTCAGATTTTAACCATGGGTGAAGCCCATGGAGATAAAGACCATAGACAAGCTATGTCTATACCGATAGCCTCGAAGTGGCATATTTAGCAGACTATGGGACAATCTCTCGTAAAAAACTACATACACATCGAGTTCAGCGCGAAATACCGTCAACCACTTATAGACCAACATGTGGAAGCTGAATTGCATGCCTATCTTGGAGGCATCTGTAATGGACGAGAATGCACGGTTATTAAAGTAGGTGGCTATATGGACCATATTCGAAAAGGTATGATGCCATATCCTAGAGGTATGACACCCTTTCAGGGCTGGGATGCATCGTCGCATGACATTAGGATAGGGCGATGCCAAATCCTAAGGGGATTACACCCTTTGAGGGCGTGGGTTGCATCGTCGCTTGAAA
>JBMLPO010000349.1:0-2898 GCA_049242065.1 Bacteroidia bacterium | reverse complement strand
GTAGTTGAATCTGCTAAGATCTTCTAATTCAATTGCATATGATGCTGGTAAAGACTCAAATCCTGCAATAAACTGTATAAAATTCTCTTTGTTATCAGTAAAGCTCTTTAATTCATCTTCATCCATAAAAACCATTTGAATAACTTTTTTTAAATCTGCATTAGACTCCAATAATGTTTGGAATTCTTTATTTATAAAGGATTGAATAATAGCTTTATTGGCACCATTTTCTAATGCATCTGCAATAATATAAGCCAAATCTTGCCCATAGTTTGTGGAATGGTAGGCACTTAAAATGAAGTTTTCAAAATCTTCATCAGTAGGTTTACCAAAAATAAAATCTGAACGAGACTCTCCATTTGTTCTTATAAATTGAGGTTTGGCAATAAAATTGAAACATTCTAATGCCTCATTATACCTTTTTATAGATAAATACAATTTTCCAAGTTCTCTATAGCTATCAACTTGTGGATATAGGCTAATGGCTCTTTTATAAAACCAACTAGCCTTTTCTGGGTCTTTTTCAGCCTCCGCTTTTTGTAAATAAGAATGCGAAAAATGCTGGTATTGGTCTCCATTTCTTAGCATATAGGATTGAACTGAATCGGCATAAAACAACTTAGAGGCCCTAATGGCAGGCACTTCTATTTCAATTATTTCTGTTTCTAATCCACATGCAAATAGTAACAAAATGAGCACCAGATAAATGTAATTTCTCATATTATTTCTTTGCTATTCTGCTTGAATCATTAAAAATAGAGGGTGTATTTTCTCCGGAGATAGAACCATTGTTTTGAAGTTTAAAGACTGCTTTTCCAATTAGATCCGTGGACTTTATTTTATTTTCGTCAATGCTTATTTCGTTCAATGGTTTATCCCAAATCAGCCGATGTTCTTCCATTTCAAATTCACCATTTTTGAATGAACAAGTCTTGACCCTTTCGGCTGAGCACCTACAAGATATCAGTTTTCTACTTAGTTGTTTTCCTTGTTGGTTATATACAGCTAAAATGGTTTCTACTGGTTGGTAGCCTTCACCAGAAAAACTTGATGTACAATAAACCAAAGCAACATAATCTTCTGTTTCAGCCACTTTTGCCACATAGTAGAAGTCGTTTGACACCTCTCTACCAAAACTAACATTCTCCATTTCTGGAATAAACTCTGCAAAATCATAAGAAATAGATTGCCTAAAATGGTCCATTCCAACCTCCTTTACTCCTATTTGTAATTCGGGATTGAAATGGGTAAAGCTATTTTTGAATACATCGAATTTTGATAGTTGATTAGTTTCTTGGTTTTCTGTTTGCAGTTCGATGATTAATTGTTGGTAAGCAAAGGTTCTTAAGAAATCAGCAAAAGCTGGATCTTTCTTTAAACTGATGGTATCAATATAACCGGTTTTATAGGATTGTTTTAATTCATTTTTCACCTCGTACCAAGAATAGTCATTGATAGGCACCTCCTTTTCTAAATGAATTAGCATGGCAGCCACTTTAGCTTTTTTCAAGTGGTTCATGTATTGGGGTTTAAACATCAATTCATCTGCAATGAAAAAGCATATTTGAGCTTGCTCAAGTAAATCCTGATTATTTTTAAAAAGTAATAAAGCATTACCAAGTTCAAAATAAGTTTTGGCTTCTGGAAAATAAGTAAGAGACTCTTTGAATAATTGAATGGCCTTCAATGGGTTCTTTTTGTTTTTAATTTCATCTAAACCTCTTAGAAATAGTTCTCTGGCATGTCTTTGAATAGAGTCTTGACTGAATTCATTGGCATCAAAAACCATATCCATTACCAAATCACTATCAAAAATTTGATCGGCT
This sequence comes from Bacteroidia bacterium, assembly GCA_049242065.1. Lineage (GTDB taxonomy): Bacteria > Bacteroidota > Bacteroidia > UKL13-3 > UKL13-3 > CAISCU01. The sequence continues at coordinate 1,072 of JBMLPO010000349.1, read as the reverse complement.
TTTAGTTGGTTGATTTTAACTTTTAATACAAATTCTTTATTGGGCTTACCACAAGAATGCATCAATAGAAATAAAAAAAGAGAAGTCGCCAAATGGTAACTTCTCTTTTTTAACAACAATTTTATTAGTTTATTCATACGACTTATCTCAAAAGTCGCATTCTTAATTCACATTTGCTACAAAAGGATTTGAGAATTTTTTGTCGTGAAGGAATCTTTGATCAGTCAATGTTTTTAAGAAAGCGAGTAAAGCTTTTTTATCTTGCGAAGACATATTCATTTTCTTTGCTTTTACCTTAGTGAAATCTGTTGTTTCTTCTCTTAAAGTCCAATCCAAATCTGGGTGATCTTTGATACCTGAATTATAATGTTCAATAACTTGTTCTAAAGTTGCAAATCTTCCATCGTGCATATAAGGAGCAGTTAATTCAATATTTCTTAAACTTGGAACTTTAAAGAATCCCTCTCCGCCGCCAATTCTATCACCTGGTAAAAACGGAGGATCAATTAATATGCCACCACTTCTTACATTGGTATTGCCTTTGTCTTTGTAGTTTAAATCCAAACCTATATTGGCGATATGTGTTGACCATCCATTGGTTAAATCGAAACCATGACAAGAAATACATCTTTTTTCATTAAATATTTCCCATCCTTTAAATTCCTCTGCAGTATAAGAACCAAATCGATTTTCTGCAGCAAAATCGTAAGGAGATTGATAAGAAATAAGGTTTGAAATAAACCCTCCTAATGCCTCTGAGAGGTTTTCAACTGTGATATTTTTTGTACCAAAAGCCCTTTCAAATAAAGCAGGGTAATAGGAAGTGTTTTGCAAACGACTTAAGGTTTGTTGGATTGAATCAAAGCCCATTTCAATGTGGTTTTCAACGGGTTTGGTAACCATTGTTTTTACATCATGTTCTCTTAAATCCCAAAACAAACCTCTTCCAAAATCTGAATTAACAATTGCCATAGAATTACGTGGGGTGCCCTCATTACCAAATCCCCTGCTCGATTTCATTCCATCAGCAAAACCTAATTCTTGTTTATGACAACTTGCCCAAGATATGGCT
>JBMLPO010000348.1:0-8766 GCA_049242065.1 Bacteroidia bacterium | reverse complement strand
GTTGATGTTAACCTCTCCTTTGCATTCAGATAGTCCAATAGCAGAACACCACAAAAAACATGGTGATGGTGTTAAGGTAATTGCGTTATGGGTAGATGATGCTTATGATGCTTTTGAACAAACTACCAAAAGAGGTGGTATCGCTTGTTTAGAGCCTAAAACCATTACAGATGCAAATGGTGAAGTAAGGATGTCTGGAATTAAAACCTATGGTGAGGTAGAACACATTTTTATCGAAAGAAAAAATTATAAAGGAGTGTTCATGCCAGGTTTTAAAGAATGGAAATCAGATTACAATCCTGAACCAACAGGTTTATTGTATGTAGACCATTGCGTTGGTAATGTAGGATGGAATCAAATGAATCCTTGGGTTTCTTTTTATGAAAATGTAATGGGTTTTAGAAATATTCTTTCATTCGATGACAAAGATATTTCAACTGAATATTCTGCCTTAATGAGTAAGGTAATGAGTAATGGAAATGGTTATGTGAAGTTTCCAATAAATGAACCAGCAGAAGGAAAGAAGAAATCGCAGGTAGAAGAATATTTAGAGTTTTATGAGGGTGAAGGAACGCAACATATTGCCATTGCCACCAACGATATAGTTACAACTGTAAAACAGTTAATGGCTCGTGGTGTTGAATTTCTAAAAGTTCCTTCTACTTATTATGATGATTTATTGGATAGAGTAGGACCAATTGAAGAAGACCTTGCTCCTTTAAGAGATTTAGGTATCTTGGTGGATAGAGATGATGAAGGTTATTTGCTTCAATTATTTACCAAACCAGTTGAAGACAGACCAACCATGTTTTATGAAATTATTCAAAGAAAAGGTGCCAAGTCATTTGGTAAAGGTAATTTCAAAGCTCTATTCGAAGCCATTGAAAGAGAACAAGAAATCAGAGGTAACTTATAATTTTTAAATAATCTTTTCTCAGTCTGCATTGAGTAAAGAAATTTAAGAAAAAAACTCCTTATCATTGGGATTGTTAAATTTTAACAATCCCAATTTTTTTATGTCAACTGCTGATTTCAAATCAAAAAAAGAAAAATACTTCCATTCAGAAAGAAGATTTTTAGAAGGCCCTAGGTCAAGAACAAGAGAACTGAGCTTTTCATTTAAAGTATTATTCGAATTCATTAAGGGATTCAGGGCTTTACATTTTGTAGGTCCTTGTGTTACAGTTTTTGGGAGTGCAAGGTTTAAAGAAGACCACGAATTTTACATCAAAGCAAGAGAAATTGGAGCAGGCTTAAGTAAGTTAGGATTTGCGGTCATGACGGGTGGAGGTCCAGGAATTATGGAAGCAGCCAACCGTGGTGCCTTTGAAGCAAATGGTAAAAGTATTGGTTGTAATATTGTATTACCTCATGAACAAAAAGAAAATCCTTATTTACATACTTGGGTTGATTTCAGGTATTTTTTTGTTCGTAAAACCTTACTTATTAAATACTCCTATGCCTTTGTTATTATGCCTGGTGGATGGGGAACTATGGACGAAATGTTTGAAGCATTAACCCTCATTCAAACAGGAAAAATAAATGAATTTCCAGTGGTATTATTTGGTAAAACTTATTGGAAGAACCTAATTGAATTAATTGATGATATGGTAACCTATGAAACTATTTCTCCTGCAGAATTAAAAGATTATTTGCTCATTACCGATTCCGTTGATGAAGCCATGGAGCATATTAGGAAACACAGTATCAAAAAATTTGGCTTGAAAAAAGCCCGCAAACCCAAATGGATTTTCGGAGAATTGTTCAAGCCAAAAAAGAATTAAAAGCGATTTTACTTTCCAATATATCTTTCTTCAATAATATTTCTGTGATGAATTTCGTGGCCACAAATGATGTAGGGGAAAGCAGAAACACTAAATTCATTTCCATTCGCAATTCCTTTTTGTTCCCACATGTGTTCGTCAAAACTATTAAACAATTCAATTGTGCTTGAACGAAGCAGCGAAAATTCCTTAACTAAATTGAGAATTTTTCTATCATTTGCTCTAGCCTCTTTAGCCCAATTGTCCTCTTCAAAACCTGGTAATGCGGTTTTATCTCCTCTCGCAAAACTTAAAGCCCTGTAAGTGAAAACTCTTTCAGCATCCATTAAATGAACCAAGATATCTAAGATACTCCATTTTCCAGGTGCATATGCGCTCATAAGTGTTTCATCATCTAATGAGGTAACCAAATCAATGGTATCCATCATTTGGTGATGGAGCTCAGATAAGATTTGATCTGTTTGGGGTACCAGGTTAATATATTTTTCATAATATGCCGGGTACATATTGGCTTGTGGTTTTTTCATATACTGAATTAAAATGAACGGTTGATACCAATCAACCACCTAAATTTAAAATTATTTTCTTCTACAAAAGGCGCATTACTTACAAATACTGGGAAATCGATTCTGATATTTAAAGGTTTGATATCATCTAGTTTCCCCCATCTTTTTACTTCTAACATAAAGCCAGGTCCAGCACTGCTGCGCAAACCAGTGTTTACATGTTCTTTTAATGCATTTGCTTCACTAAATAAAATTCCAGCATCAGCAAATACATAGGCATCTAAATGGAAAGGTTTGAAAAGGCCTCTAGGTTTGATTGGGAACAAACCATCATAGTCTAATTCTAAACTAAAAGATGCTCCTTTATTGCCGCTGTATATAAAAGTCTGACTTAAATCTGAAAGTCCAACTGGTAATAAGTAACCATTAAATCCTCTGATATTTAAACCTCCGCCCATTTGAAAATGATTGGTTTGATCTCCAAATGCACTCCAATCAGATGGAATCATTCCTGCGCTTCTGGCAAATTTGTTTTCCATCATTTCTTCCGGATTGGCGCCTGCTAAATACAATCTCGATTCAGGAGCAATATTCCCTTCCATCCATTGGCCAAATAAGCGCGTACTTAAGTAGAATTTTCCTAATCGTGATTCTGATTTGATTTTAGCATGTATGCCATTGTAATCATAAAATGAAGATAGAATACTACTCTTTACTCCAATCTCGTAAAATATCCTGCTGTTTCTGCCCCAATCATGTGCGGTTTTCCACTCCAATTGAAGAGTGGTGTTTTCTCTATTGGCTTCCCAATTATTTACTGGAATGGTACTGATACTATTTTCATTAGGTAAATTTCCATGGGCATAATATTCATATCCACTCCTAATTCTTTTCATGCTTTTCAAAAATACTCTTATCTGTTGCTCTCCGTAAGTCCTTTCTAGTCCAACCAATTGTAGGTTCAGTCCATCAAGCTGGCGTGATTGCAACCATACATGCGTGTTTCTTGCGATGAGATTTCTATACCAGAATTGATAATCAAATAATGTATTGGCCGTTTTAAAATCTATTCCTGTTGGATAATTTGCTGCCGCATCAGAATTCCACCAAGTACTTAATTTAAACTGATGTTTTTTCATCATGTAATTTCCATTTAGATGAATACCAGCCTTGATTCCATCTAATTGGTTCCACCACAAATCTGGCCTCCATTTTAATAGATAATGTTTTCTGTCGATGGGATTCTTTACTTGGTGATCAAATTGAATATCCAACGGAAAACAACTGCAATTGTTTAATGTATTGATATCAGCTAATCTGTAGGTAGTATCAATGCTAATCCATTTAATTTTACCTGGAACTTTTATGAGTGTTTCATATTCTTTATTCAACAATCCCCATCCTTTCCAAATGGGTAAGGTATGTTCAGCACTCCATTTGTTATAATAAGTATTGGGAACTTGATAATAAAAAGATTGTCCTTCTTTGGTTTCGCCATATAAATCAATTGGCATCTGCATTTCTCCCAATCGTTTTAATTTAATTTGATAGGTAAATGAATTGTTCCCATTTGAGTTAACCAATTTAGGTCTTGATATTTTATAGTCAATTTTCTTTGTAGTTTCCATCCATTGGTCGAAGAACCAGTTCAAATCTGTTTTGCTACTTTGAATGATACTGGCTCTAAAATCTTCAAAATAAGGGTGACATGTTTTCCATTGATTGAAATAGTTTTGCATACAATACAAAAACAAACTATCCCCTAATACATATTGTAAATTATACAACATAGTAGCTGTTTTATAATATACAGCGCGATAACCTCCACCATGTCCTAAGGCAGAATTGAAATCATCACTATGGGTATTCAATGGCATATCTTCATCTAAAACAGCATCATTCATATACCCTAAATAAACAGTGCTTTCTCTCAAGTTGACAGGTTTGTAATGTTTTTTTAGATAAGCACTTCTGCCTTTGTATTTTGGATATTCTCCTAATAATTTACTGGTACTCCAATGTGTTAAAAACTGCGTAAATCCCTCATCTAGACTGGCTCTGTATGTTTCATTATTACCAACCATACCAAAAAACCAATTGTGTCCAACTTCATGTGCCAATAAGCCATAATATCCAGGAGAGCTTCCCCCATCTAAAGTGAGCATTGGATATTCCATACCATCTCTAGCATCTGCAACAATCATTTTGGGATAGATATAATTACCAATATCATTGCTGTAAGTCTCAATAATTTTTGCAGTAAACGAACTTGCATCCTGCCAGCCTGCAGCGTGTGGTTCTTGTGCTAATGATATAATAGAAACCTCATGTCCATTTTTTAATTTCAATTTTGTTTCTCCAATTCTGTAGGTAGGATCTGCTGTCCAAGCAAAATCATGCACATTGATAGCCTTAAATTTCCAAGTCCTGAATGTTTTTCGAGTTGGATCTGGTTCAATAATCACACTAGGCTTGCTTTCCCAAGGTTTGCTTGCGAAATTTTTAATATCTAATTTCAACCTTAATTCTTCACTCAATGCCTCATATTTGTTTTGTAGCACTCCAGTTGCATCTAATATATAGTGGTGTGGGAAATTCAATTCAACATCAAATGAACCAAAATCACCATAAAATTCTTTACCCAAATGCTGATCAGTTTCCCAACCAAATTTTCTGTCGTATACACAAATTCTAGGATACCAATGAACTCCATCATAATGTTTGTTGCCAAAATTGTCTTTGAATAATTTCATCCTTCTTCTTTGGTCACCACCATCATCAAAATAGGTTTCGAAATCAATTTCTACTTCAAGTTTTTGTCCACTTTGTAATGGCTCGTTGAGGTGCACCATTAAAATGGTATTATCTAAAGAAGTTTGTACAGCAGTACCATTTACTTTGATATGTTTAATGAGCGTTCCTTTTCCTGCAATTTCATGTCTGCCAAATTTTTGAATAAACCCATTTTCTTTATTTAGATTTTCTAAATAAGAACCTTTTATAAAAGCATTTTGATACAAATGAAAATACAATTGATGAAGGGCATCAGGTGAATTATTGGTATAAATAAGTTTTTCATTTCCCCAAATCACATCATTGGTATCACTCAAATAAACTTTTAATTGATAGGCTACATCTTGCTGCCAATAAGCTGCATGTGGTTTTCTTTTTTTCCAGTAATAAGGATTTTCATCTGAAGCATAATCCTGCGAAAAGCTTGTAAAACCAAGGATTGAAGTAAACAATAAAAGTAAAAATGCTCTTTTCATATTTCTAAAATGGTTTGAAATATATATAAACCCATGAGAATTATCAAAAGTTCAGCCACTCCTTTTCGAGCTCTACATTCTTTTTTAGTATTAAAATTTCTAATTACTTGAGCTTTTATCTAATTTTGCAAATTGCAATGGAATCAAAATCAACATATCAAATACTTGCTTATTACTTCTACACACGCATACCAGATGCAGAAGAGTTTACACAGCATCATTTAAAATATTGCACTGAATTAGGCATTGTCGGAAGAATTTACCTTGCCCATGAAGGTATCAATGGAACCATTAGCGGCACACGCCAACAATGTGCAGTTTATATGGATGATTTGAAATCAGACCCAAGATTTGAGGGTGTGGAGTTCAAAATTGATCCAGTTGAAAGACCTGCCTTTAATAGAATCCATGTTCGTTACAAAAAGGAATTGGTGTATTCGGGATTAAAATATATCGACCCTAACAAAAGAACTGGTAAGCATTTGAGAGGTAATGAAGTACAACAAATGATGCAACGTGAAGATGTTGTTTTGCTTGATGTTCGCTCCAATTACGAAACCCGCTTAGGTAAATTCAAAAATGCCCTTACGCTAGATATTGAAAATTTTAGAGAATTTCCTGACAAGGTAAAAGAACTTGAAAACCTAAAGGATAAAAAGATTATTACCTATTGCACCGGAGGCATCAAATGTGAAAAAGCATCTGCTTTTTTATTGGAGAACGGATTCAATGATGTTTACCAGATGCACAATGGAATCATTGGTTATGCGCATGAAACGGGTGGAAAAGACTTTGAAGGTGTTTTATATGTTTTCGATGGCCGTGTTTCTGTTCCAGTTAATACCGTGAATCCAGTGCTCATTGCTAAATGTGTGAAATGCGGAACGGGTACCGACAGAAATCTAAACTGTGCCAATGTGGAATGCAATGAACAGTTTAATATGTGTGAAAAATGCAGTGATGAAATGGAAGGATGTTGTTCGGAAGATTGTATGAAAGCACCAGGAAAAAGAGTTTATAATGGTACAGGTTTTTATGCAAAACCTCCTGTGGCCATTGCAATGTTGAATGGGAAATAAATAATTTGTCAAATGAATACAGGAAAATTCGGTCATTAGGCCGAATTTTTTGTTTTATAGGTTTGATTTTCCCCAAAATATGCACATGCAACAGCCATTCGGAGGCTTTGACCTAAATTGCTGCCATGGCAAAGAAGACTGAAATTGCTGAAACCCCCTTAATGAAACAATACTTCGAAATAAAAGCGAAGTATCCTGGGGCAGTATTGTTGTTCAGAGTGGGCGATTTTTATGAAACCTTTGGTGAAGATGCCATCAAAGCTTCTTCAATTTTAGGAATTGTGCTCACAAAAAGAGCCAATGGTTCAGGCACACATATAGAATTAGCAGGTTTCCCTCATCATTCACTCGATAATTATTTGCCAAAATTAGTAAGGGCAGGGGAACGTGTTGCCATTTGCGACCAATTAGAAGATCCAAAACTTACGAAGAAAATTGTCAAAAGAGGAGTTACCGAACTCATCACCCCTGGTGTAAGTTACAACGATAAAATACTCGATAATAAAAGTAACAATTATTTAGCGGCTGTTTGTTATGAAAATGAAAACTGTGGTATCGCCTTCCTCGATATTTCAACAGGAGAGTTCATGGCCACTCAAGGTCCATTATCTTATATAGATAAATTAATTCAAGGCTTTAAACCTTCTGAAACATTGGTTTCCAAACGAGATTTGAAAAACTTTAAATCACAGTTTGGCGAAAGAATGTATACCTATCCTTTAGATGAATGGATATTCCAGTACCAATTTGCTTACGATAAATTACTTCAGCATTTTAAAACACAAAATTTAAAAGGTTTTGGTATTCAAGAAATGCCATTGGCTATAACTGCTGCAGGCGTCTGTATGCATTATTTGGCAGAAACACATCACGAACAAGTTGGCCATATTCAATCTATTTCTAGAATCAATGAAGAGAAATATGTTTGGCTTGATAGGTTTACAGTTAGGAATTTAGAATTACTTCAATCTAGCGGTGATCAAGGTGTTTCATTATTGCAGGTAATAGATAAAACAGTGAGTCCAATGGGCGCTCGACTTCTCAAAAGGTGGTTAGTGATGCCTTTGAAAGATCCAATTCTCATCAAAGAACGTCTTGATATTGTTGAACAAGCCAAACAAGAAAAAGCACTGCGTAAAGATTTGATTGATTTGATGCAACAGATCGGAGATTTAGAAAGATTGGTTTCTAAACTCGCTATGCGTAGAATCAATCCAAGAGAGCTGCAACAACTCAATAGGTCGCTTAAATTATTAGATCCTATCAGAAAACTATTGCAACATTCCCCCAATTCATTGTTACATAAATTAGCAGACCAACTCAATCCTTGTCAATGGGTAATAGATAAAGTTGAAAAGGAACTACAGGAAGACCCGCCAATTGCAGCGAATAAGGGTAATGTCATTAAAGAAGGAGTAGATTCCAACTTAGATGAGCTTAGGAAAATTGCTTTTGGTGGTAAAGACTATTTACTTCAACTGCAACAAAAAGAACAGCAATTAACCGGAATACCGAGTTTAAAAATTGCCTATAACAATGTATTTGGTTATTACTTGGAAGTAACCAATGTGCATAAAGATAAAGTGCCAGCATCATGGATGCGAAAACAAACACTTACCAATGCCGAAAGATACATTACTGAAGAACTCAAACATTATGAAGAACAAATTTTAGGCGCTGAAGAAAAAATTGCTGTAATCGAAGACCGCATATACAACGAGCTGGTAAGCGCCTTACTTGATTATGTTTTACCAATTCAAACCAATGCACAAGTATTAGCTCGCATCGATTGTTTATTTGCATTTGCACAATTGGCTGAATCAAATACCTATTGTAAACCAGAAATTCATGAAGGTGATGATTTGGTATTAAAGGATGCGCGACACCCTGTAATTGAAAAGCAATTGCCATTAGGAGAACCCTATATTTCAAATGATATTTATCTCGATCGAGAATCGCAGCAAATCATTATTCTAACTGGTCCCAATATGTCGGGTAAATCAGCCATATTAAGGCAAACAGCCTTGTGTGTACTGCTTGCTCAAATAGGAAGTTTTGTACCAGCATCTTACGCAAAAATTGCTTTGGTAGATAGGATTTTTACACGTGTTGGAGCCAATGACAATCT
>JBMLPO010000347.1:0-4801 GCA_049242065.1 Bacteroidia bacterium | reverse complement strand
AATCTTATTGGTGGTCACATTTATTGTCGTTTATATTTTTAGATAAATTGAATCACAGGGATATCAAAAAGCCATTGAGGTTTTAAGAGAAGCATCTGCAAAGGAAGGTTTCTTAGCTAGTACCCAAAAGCAAGATAATTATTCGCGTATTTGGACCCGTGACGGAGTAATATGCGGTTTGGCAGCATTAGCAAGCAACGAAAAAGACCTGATTTTAACCTTTAAATGCACTTTAGAAACCATTTTTAAGTATCAACATGATTCAGGGATTTTTCCATCGAACGTGGTACCTAAAACTGGCGAAGTGAGTTATGGTGGAGCCGTTGGAAGAGCAGATAATCCCTCTTGGGCGGTGATCGGCCTTTGTTCATTTTTGAAAAAAATCCATTCAGAGGAAATGAGAATTAGGCATTTTGAGCAAGTTAAGAAAGCATTTGAACTCATGAATGCCTGGGAGTATAATGGAAAGCACCTCATTTATGTACCAATGAGTGGTGATTGGGCCGATGAGTATATTCAGCATGGTTATATATTGTTTGATCAACTACTGAGACTCTATGCCTTGGAGTTGGCATATGAAGAATATAAGATTGAGATTTGGAAAGATAAAGCGAAGAAAATCAGGGAAGTAATAACTTTGAACTATTGGGGAGCCAATCTAAGTGATAAGACATATTTACCCTTATTGAACAGAGAAAAGGCGCATTATCCAGAATCTTTTTGGTTAATGGGCTTTAATCCTGGAGAAATCTATCCACAATTCGACCTTCAAGCCAACGCATTGGCCCTATTATTAAAAGTAGGAAGTGCAGAAAATCAAGAGTCTGTGATTACCTATTTAAAGCATTGGTTTGATATGAAAAGGCAATTATACCCTTCATTTTATCCTAGTATCCAAGAAGTAGATACAAGAATGAAGTATTTGAAAAATAATTTTGCGTATACATTTAGAAATCAGCCAAATGAGTTCCATAATGGGGGAGTATGGCCAGTTTGGAATGGTTTTTTGATTGGTATTTTGAAAAATATTGAGCCTAAATTCTCAGAAAAACTCAAAAAGAGTTTAGATAATGCATGTTATTTATCTGTAAATAAGGATAATAAATGGGAATTTAATGAGTGTTTAAATTCAAAATCTGGATTGCCTAATGGTGTACCTAAATGCACTTGGAGCGCTGCAGGTTATATTTTAGCGGAGAAAGGAATTTATGAAAATTGATGTATTAGCAATCGGAGAATTATTGGCCGATTTAATTAGCACTGACTATGTGCAGGATATTTCAGAAGTAAAACAGTTTGAAATTTACCAGGGTGGAAGTCCTGCAAATCTATGTGCAAATTTAAAGTGGCTAGGTAGAAATGCAGAGTTAGTTGCTTGTATAGGAGATGATTCTGTTGGAAAGATGTTAACTCAAAATTTAGCCAAAGTTGGTATAGGTTCAGATAAAATTGAGATCTGTGATCAATACCCAAGTTCTTTGGTTTTGGTTGGAAAAAGCAAGAATTCACCAGATTTTATTGCTTACAGAATGGCTGACTCTCAAATTCCTAAAATAGATACAAATTGGTTAAAAGAATCGAGAATTGTACATACCAGTGCCTTTGCACTGAGTAAGGAGCCTGCTAGAACTAATATTTTAAATGCTTTAAAGTCGGCATCTGCACTAGGAAAGCAGGTATCATGTGATTGGAATTTTGCACAGAAGATATGGCAGAATGATAGTGGAATTCACGTTTTTGAAGAATTATGTGGTTTAAATCCACTTTTGAAATTGAGTTTAGATGATATCCAGAGATTTTTGAATGTTGAAGATGCAAATGTTGAAACAGCAAAAGAATTTCTTAGCTTGTTTAAAACTCAAATTACTTGTCTAACCTGTGGTTCAGAAGGTGTTTGGTACTCAGAAAAAAATGGCGAGTGGTTTCATTTAGACGCAAATTTGGTAAAGGAGGTTAAGGATACAACTGGAGCTGGAGATGCATTTTGGGCAGGTTTTTTAAATGCCAAGTTAGAAGGCTTAAATGCAGAGCTGTGTGTAAAAGAAGGATTACAATTAGCCTCAAAGAAAGTTCAAATAGTAGGGCCTATTTATTTAAAGCAGCCCTTGGAAAAGGTTTATTCTTGATTCTAAATAGGGGGACTTATTAAGTGAATTTGTTCAAGAAAATCTGGCAGCAATTGAAGTATATGAAGGTAAGTAGTTTGTTATCTGAACATTGCTATTTAACATAATATTAATTATAGGGCAATTGAATCAAATGAATAATTAGCTAATAGCTGAATTTCATTCAATTTGTTCTTTGTAAATTTGAGCCTGTAGATTGGCCTGATAAACCTATTATAATCAAAACTCTGGAATGGTAAATCCTATTTTGCTACCCAAACCTTCTTTAGAGAAAATATAAATTTCACCACCGTTTAATTCAGTAAATAATTTTGAAATCTTTAAACCCAAGCCGGTTCCTTTTTCATTGAGGGTTCCTCTTTTACTTTCACCAGCGTTAAAAATATCGCCTAACTTTTCATCTGGAATGCCAATTCCTTCGTCAATTACCTGAACATCAATTAATCTATCTGCATTTTTACGGGCTAAAATGGTGATTTGTCCACCAATATTTGAGAATTTAATGGCATTTTTAACCAAATTCCCTAAGATAATCTCAAAGAACTCCTTGTCGCCAAAGGCGCGTAAAGTTTCCGAAACCTGCAGATTGATCTTTAATCTTTTGTTATCAATTTGAATTTGATTGTTTACCTGTATATTGTTGATAGAATCTTTTATAAGAAAGTCTGACTTATTGATTTTCAGCCCATTCATCTGTGATTTGGCCCAATACAAAATGTTTTCCACTAATCCGCTGGTTTCCGACATTTGAATACTGGCTAATTCAATAATCTTCTTTTTTTCTTCCTTATCTAAATCGTCATCCAATAAAATATCAAAAATGGTTTTTGCATTTTTTATGGGAGTTTTAATATCGTGAGACAATGTAGCAAAGACCGCATTTTTATATTTGTCTAAATCTTGTAGTCCTTTGTATTGAATTTCTATGAGCCTATTCTTTTCTTCTAATTCCTTTAACAGAGCTTCTTGTTGTTCTTTATAGAATAAGGCTATTTCTAATACGCTCCAAGCAACCATAAATAAGGAGATGGTATAATCTAATAATTGGACTAATTTATTTTCGTATGGGATAATCCAAGACTCATTGTAGTAGTAAATTGTTAAAAAAATTATGGTAATAATGTATCCAATCCCTAAACTGATATAAGATTTACGTCTTTCAAGAAAAAATCCGATAAAAGTGGGTAAAATTGAATAATAAATCAAAATTGGACCTGAAAATCCAGCGTTTCTTGGCCAGAAGATCAGCATGAAAATGAGGTAAATTAGTGTCATTAACATCCCCATTGTTTTTGTAGCAAATCCTATTTTTCTTACATAAAAGAACATGCCACCGCTTAAAATGGCCATCAAGAGTGTAAGTAAAATTAACTCTAAAGCAAAACCTAAAAGTGCATTACCGATTACGCCAACAACACATGCAACAAACACTATAAAGTTACTGGATAGAAATAGTTTAGTTGTTAAATCTATATCTTTATTATAGTTTACAATCCAGTCCTTAAACTTGTGTTCTTTTTTCATAAAAATCTTGCCCCTCGCAAGTTTCGCAAAATTTGTAGTTTTATCAATGATTTTAAACGAATTTTAAAGCTCTGATTTAAATTAAACCATAATTAGACAAAACCCAATTTGAAATACATCAAAAATAGCATTGGATTGGCATTAATTCCGGGTATAATAGCTATGATTTCTATTAGCTTAGCTTATTTTGGATTTCAGCCTGAAACTAAATTTCTTCAAAGTAAATGGTCGGTGCAGCATCTTTTGCTTTGGCAAATTGGATTTAAAATTCATGTTTGGAGTGCAATTTTTACTCTACTTTTTGGCTTTCTGCAGTTTATAGATTTCTTCAGATTGAAATTTCCTTCTATTCATAAGATATCGGGATATTTTTACTTCCTAATGGTCATCTTACTTGCGGGGCCGGGTGGATTGATCATGGGTATTTATGGAAATGGCGGAATATCAGCTCAAACATCTTTTGTTATTTCTGCTTTTTTATGGATACTCACTTCCCTCCTAGCTTTAAAATCGATAAAAAATAAAAAAGTCAAACAACATTATTATTGGGTTTGTATGAGTTATGGCTTATGTCTTTCTGCCATAACCTTAAGAATTTATGTGCTGGTTTTTCCTTATTTCTTTCATTTACCCTCTTCTCAAATGTATGCTTTAGTTGCTTGGTTAAGTTGGATTCCTAATTTAATTTTAGCTCATTATTATGCTAAAAATCAAGTTGTTAATTGATTGTAATAAATTTCCCATTTTCAATCTTTAATTTTTCTACTTGAGTAAGTTCCGTACTTTTCAGTTCATTATCAGGAGATAAGTTCTCCTCATTTTTCATCCATGTTCTCTTGTAAATTTTACTTTCAAAAACTGAATTTTCAAATTTCAAAGCAGCACAAGTTTTGTCCTCCTGCCAGGCTAATTTCCTGTAATCTAAAATCTTACCTGATTTATCATAGATAACTCCAAAAACTTTAATTACTCTTTTTGATACATCAATACCAAAAATTGATTCGTCAATTTTATAAAGAACTAGGATATTTGAATCTGGTAAGTTGCTTTTAATCAATTTATTGTATCTTAAATAAGTATCAGGATTTTCCTTTTTCTGAGGAAAAAAATTTGACTCCAAATGTCTAAGCTGCGAGTTCAATTCATCAAAT
>JBMLPO010000346.1:0-4398 GCA_049242065.1 Bacteroidia bacterium | reverse complement strand
CAGCTTCTCTTGCATCAAGGTCTTTGAATTCATAAAACCTATTGATGTTTGAATTTCCAAATCCTCCTACTTTACCAATGTCTTTCCATTCATCAGATTTACGTTGAACAAGGAAATAATCGTTATTGATTTCTGAAGCTGTTGCCCAGTTTAACATCACCTCGTTTTCATTCATTCTATTGGCTTTAAAATAAAGCCATTTTACAGGTAATGTTGTTGTACTACCTGTTAAAGGTGCAGATGTTTTGAATGCACAGAAATTGGTATCACCATTCATTTCAAAAACAGAAACATGTAATACAGTATTCGTTGGTAAACCTGTTATCACCACAAAATTTCCGGTGTCTTTGTATACTACATAGTTATTTGTTCCCATTAAAGTACCCTGACCAAAAACCGAACGAGCAGTATATTGGGTAAAGTTAACAGGAGTAGAATTCACAGCGGAACTTAATCTGGCAATGACCAATCTTCTTTCTCCATTTCCTTTGGTAAAATTAACCCTGATGCTATTACCTGTAATATTTGTAAATGTTAAACCTGATGCAGATGTTGTTGGAGGAATGGCTCTAACCGTTACAACTCTTTGCATGGAATCTGAACAATTAGCGAAACTCGATTTTAACTTAACCGTGTAGTTTCCCCAGGTAGCAAAAGTTTTGGCTTTGGTTTGAACCGAATCCTTTGTGCCATCAGAAAAAATCCATTCGCGTTTTGCTTTTGGATTGCTAAAGGTGGTATCATTAAATGAAAAAATGTGATTGGTAAATGACTGCGGATTTGTATTGATTGTAAAACCAACTTTTGGAATTCCATAAATGGTGAACTCAGGCATAATCATGGTATCTCGAGGATTGGTTCCAAAAATTCTGAACCTGTATTTTCTGGATGAAGCAATATTTGCAGGTAATGCCCAAATGATACTATCAGTGGTATTTTTTGTGATTGATCTTGTTGCTGTGAATGGCATATTGATGAAATTACCAGCTGCATTACTCAATTCAATGGTGAAAGTATTGCCGGTTCCTAATGAATCGCGGCTACCAAATCCTATCCTTAAAGAATCACCTAAACAAACATTGGGTTCGTTTGAATAAACCCAGGTTCTTTGGTCGTATGCTTTTAACATCCAGGCATCTTGAAAACCAATTAAAGCCGTTGCTAAATCGTTTCCTTGTTGACTATCAGTAAAACCCGAAAATAAATAAGCATGTGGTTCCAATTGTTTTACATTTAGTAAATAATCACTTGATGTTCCACCCCAGGTATAATCCCAAATCTTCTTTCCTCTTTGGTCTAGTTTAACTGTCCAATAATCAAAAACACCAATGGCGTTCTGGCTTTTAACTGTATTACTTCCACCATTTGAAAATCCGCTGATTAAGAAGCCACCATCTGCAGAAATATTTAAGGATGTGAAAAAATCTGTAGTTGTACTACCATAAGCATAATCCCAAACTTTTTCCCTATTGGCATCTAATTTTACAAGCCATAAATCAGGGGTACTAAAACCAAAATTTGAGACAGATTTATCAGCACCTAAATTAGAATCAGATTGACCAGCCAACAGAATGGAACCATCAGGCAATAGCTTAACAGTTCCCAGTACATCTTCGCTAACACCACCAATGGTTTTATCCCAAACTTTAATGCCTAAAGAATTGATTTTGATAATCCAATAATCACCAAAAGAACTTCTTGCAGCTTCTGATTTAGAAGCACCAATTGGACTATTCGACATTCCACCTAAAATAAAACCATTATCAGGTGTAGGTTCCAAAGTAAAGAATTGCTCTGTTCCGCTACCGCCATAAGTATAATCCCATTGTTTAGTTCCGAAAAAATTTGTTTTTACAACCCAAAAATCTGAGCTACCAATTTGAACTGCAGATTTATCACCATTATTTCCACTTTCAGAATAACCAGCTAATAAAAAACCACCATCTGCAGTTTGATGCACCGAAACGAGGTTATCATCTAAAGTTCCACCAAATCTTGCATCCCATTGTTTGATACCTTGTGAATTTAGTTTAACAATCCAGTAATCGGCGCCTCCCCTATTGTTTTGAGTTTTATCACCGCTGATACCACTATATGAAATTCCACCCAATAAAAAACCATCATCAGAAGTTCTAATGATACTTCTTAATTCATCATAGTTAGAGCCACCGAAACGCCTTTCCCAAAGTTTAAAGCCATCTGCTGACATATAATTAATCCAATAATCCGCAGAACCATAACTTACACTATTAATGGTACCACCACTTATACTTTCAGTAAAACCAGCAATAATATAGGAGCTATCTGGCAAATAAATCGCTGAATTTACCCTATCATTATCGGTTCCACCCATTCTGTATTCTTGGACTTTACCCTGACTTTGAACCACGTAAACCTGTTTAGTAGCGCTGGTATCCGGACATCCATAAATATTTGTGTTGACTACTCTTGTAGAAAATAATCCACCTTTTGAATAGGTTCTATTAAATGTGGCTGTTGTAGCTGAATACAAATCACTAAACATCCACGACCTAAAAACAGAACCTTGAGTAGTATCAGAAAAAGTATAAGTAGTTTTATTCGACATCCCTAAAAGACTACCTGAACCGGAATTTAAAATGAAGCCTGATTTTGGTTTGGGATTGACTGTAATTTGTATAACTGAAGAAGCTCCGGTGCAGGAAAATCCATTCAGTGTATAAACAGGAATAACAGTATAATTAATGTTCTGTGGTGTGGAAGTTGTGATGCTTAATGTATCCCAAATAAAATTTTGTGCATTTTGGTTTCTGTTTCCAGAAATAGCCGGAACAGATGCTGATGTATAATTAAAATTCAGAGGATTTCCTGCTGGAGTGCCTACCAAAAACAATTCAACTTTGTCGCCATTACAAACTGATTTTGAAAGCACACCTGTATAAACAGGAATGGGATTCATTTTTATCATTAACCAATTGGAAGTATCTGCTTGAGCGGTTCCGGCTCTTGAAATCCTTCTCCACCTTCTAAAACTTACGCTTTGAGATTGTTGGGATAGGTTTTGTGTTGATACAGAATTTACTACTGTTATGGTATCTGCATATTGCCAGAGCCATGGAGCAGGAACAGTATCAGAATTAACTGTAATTTGATATAAGCTTGATGAGCCACAAACATTGGGTGTAGCTGTTTGAATTTGAGTAAACCTGCTTGCAAAAACAGATTGTACCAAAATAAAACTCAGTGCAAATAAAAATGTAGTTAGTCTATTTTTCCTTTGATTCATACCTTGGAAAAATAGACAAGAGAGGCCTAATAGAAAAGTTAATTTTGATGAAAAATCAAAAACTTTACATGGACAAATTAAAACAATCCGTTTGTTTCAGCTTCGATTCTTGAAATGATACTTCCTAAATGTTCGTTGTTTTCAGCAAAGTTTAGGTCGTCTACCTCAACAATAATGTGTTTTCCACGATATGAACTCATCCAGGCTTCGTAACGCTCGTTTAATCTTCTTAAATAATCTAAACGGATGCTGTCTTCGTATTCACGACCACGTTTTTGGATATTGTTCACCAAACTAGGAATGCTTGCTCTCAGGTAAATCAATAAATCAGGAGCTTTTACAGTTTGTACCATCGATTCGAACAATCTTTGGTAAGTATCAAAATCGCGGGTACTCATTAAACCCATGCTATGAAGATTGGGTGCAAAAATGTTTGCATCTTCATAAATGGTTCTGTCTTGAATCACATTTTTCTTTCCTTTTTGAATTTGTAACAATGAATTGTAACGCGTATTCAAAAAATAAATCTGCATATTGAAGCTCCAACGTTGCATATCTTCATAGAAATCACTGATATAGGGATTGTCTTCTACGTTTTCATAATGTGGTTCAAACTTGTAATGTTTAGATAACAAGGTTGTTAATGTTGTCTTTCCCGACCCGATATTTCCTGCGATTGCTAAATGCATAATCCTAATCTCTATATATTCTGAAAACAATAATACGTCTAATTAAACAAATGTAAAAAGAGAATTGTGTTTGAAAGAATTTTGTGGAAAACACTTTTACATTTCTTTGAACATTTTTTGGCTCCTAGTCCTACAGAATACCTGCAAACTCCAAGCATACAGCACAGTAAGTTTATTTTATCGAAATGTGACCGAAGAAATTCCGATTTGCTTGGCAGGAAGATTGTTTTCTTCTATTTTGCATCATGCAGATTCAATTTTTCGGTGCAGCCAGAATGGTAACCGGCAGCAAACATTTAATCACCACGCCAAAAGGAACCAAAATTTTACTTGATTGTGGTTTGGTTCAAGGTCGTTTTGATAACAAGGATGACCTGAATCGTTATTTTGGATTTGATCCGGCTTCGATAGATTATTTGATTCTTTCTCATGCACATATTGACC
>JBMLPO010000345.1:0-7016 GCA_049242065.1 Bacteroidia bacterium | reverse complement strand
AAGGCTCTGATATTTCTACCTTCTCTTCCAATAATTCTACCTTTTAATTCGTCTGATTCAATATTAAATACCGAAACAGAGTTTTCAATAGCTTGTTCAGCTGCCGTTCTTTGGATGGTGCTTAAAACAATTTTCTTGGCCTCTTTAGTTGCCATCATTTTAGCCTCATCAGTTATTTCTTTTACTCTAGCCAAAGCCTCTGTTCTGGCTTCTTCTTGTAAAGCTTCAACCAATTGTTTTTTTGCTTCTTCTGCGGTTAAGCCAGCAATTTTCTCCAGTTGTTTTACTTGGCTATGTAAAGCTTTTTCTGCTTCTTCTTTTTTTGCAGCTGCAGCCTCTAATTGTTTTTGAAGTGATTGTTTGATGCTATCTAATTCTGCATCTTTTCTTTGAGCGTTTTCTAACTTTTGTTTAATGCTTTGCTCTTGTTGTTTGATTTTGTTCTCTTCTTTTAAAATTTGTTGGTTACGAGCTGTAATTTCTTTTTCATGCTCTGCTTTTAATTGAAGGAATCTCTCCTTTGCTTCAAGCAACTTATCTTTCTTAAGAATTTCTGCTTTGGTTTCGGCTTCTCTGATTATCTCCTGAGACCTCGATTTCAGGATATTGTTGTTGACAACCCACATGATTCCTGCGCCAATACCCAGGGCAATCATGATAAAAATAATAACTAAGTAAATTTCCATATATATATTGTTTTGTGTGCTGGGTAGATTGTTAACACGCAAAATCAAGATAGGGGTGGAAGGAGGTGATTAATTTCCTTTAACTTACTTTCCAATTCAACCTGCTCATTTTCTTCCCTCTCCAGGAGCTTCTGGTATTCTGAGGCTATCTCCAAGGCAAACATGGCCAATGCGTCTTGGTGATCCCTTAGGGCAAACTGTCCAGCATAGGCTTGCAGTTTTTCGTGTATGAGTTTACCGGCAGCCCTTACCCTTGCTTCTTCTTCTGAAGAAACAGTTAACGGATAAACACGTCCGGCTATATTTATGTTAATTGAAAGTTCGTTCAACCCTGTTGACTTCACTGGTTTAACAACCTGATGCATTCATCTATCTCACGGAGCTGTCTGTTAATTTCAGTTTTAACAGATTTCATATCCAGTTTCGAGAGATGAATTCCCTCAGCAAGTTTAGCAATTTTATTCTTTTCTTCTAAGATTTCTATGCTTTGCTGCTTTTCTTCTAATTCTTTTTTTAGTTTTTCTTTCTCTTTTTTTAGTTCATTTACCTCTTTTTTCAGTGTTTGTAGCTCTTCCACAAGGTAAATTACCTTTAATTTTATTTCCTGTAATTGTCTGTCGTTTTGCTTACTTAACATCCTAAGCTCTTAATTTGGCTCCTACTTCCTTTTCAAATTGTACGATGAGTTTTTTCATACAATCATCTATTTCTTGGTCGGTCAATGTTTTATTATCGTCTTGTAAGATGAAACTCAAAGCATAAGATTTTTTACCTTTTTCAATCTTATCGCCTTGATAAAAGTCGAAAATATTAACGGTCTTCAGCAAATTACCGGCCGATTTTCTGGCAATTTTCTCCAATTCTCTATAAGCAACTTGTTCATCTAATAACAAAGCCAAATCTCTTCTTACAGCAGGATAAACAGATACAGGCTTCAATTTAAACTTATTGTCTTTTGCCAATTTCATCCAATTATCCCAATCTATATCAGCAAACCAAACCGATTTGTCAATATCGAATTTTTTTGTTTTCTGAGAATCAATTTCGCCAATCAGTCCGAGCTTCTGGTTTTTTATATGGATTTCTGCTCCGTTTAATAAACCTGATTCGTCAGGATATTTCCATTCCCACTTATCAAATCCACTCAGTTCTAGTAGTTGCTCTATAACTTGTTTCAGTTGATAATAGCCAAACTCATCGTTTTTTGTATTCCAAGATTCAGGTTGCTTTCTGCCATGAGATGCCAAAATCAGATGTTTGTTTTCAATATATGCACCAAGTTGATTTTCATCTCCATTTTTATGGTAACTTTTCCCAAACTCATAAAATCTTAAATCGCTTTGTTTGCGGTTATTGTTGTATTGAATTGCCTCTAAAGTGCTATTCATCATATTTAAACGCAAAATGTCTAAATCACTGCTCAAAGGATTCTTTAAGAATACAGCAGTTTTTAATTCCTCCTCTGAATAATAGTTACTTTTTGTGAGTGAATTGGTAGCAATCTCCAAGAATCCATTAGCACTTAAATGGGTAGCTAATTTGTTTTTGAGTTTTAATCCAAATTCATCTTCACTGAAGCTCATGCTCGATTTGATGCTGTTACCCATTTCAATATTATTCAATCCGTAGATGCGTAATATCTCTTCGGTAATATCAGCTTGGCGATTGACATCCGAGCGATAAGCTGGTACTTCCAATTCTAGTTCATTTCCTTGGTCGGCAAGGATTTTTATTTCTAATCTGCTTAGTATTTCAATAATTCTATCTTTTGCAATTTCTTGTCCAATTAATTGGTTTGATTTAGAAATATTGAATTGAATTTTCGCGGGTGTGATTTTTTCAGGATACACATCAATGGTTTGAGAAATTTCTCCACCACCAATTTCTGCAATGAGTGATGCCGCCCATTCGCAAGCAAATAGGGTTATTTCTGGATCGGTGCCTCTTTCAAACCTGAAGCTTGCATCGGTGTTCAATCCATGTGATTTAGCACTTTTGCGGGTATGACTTCCACTAAAGAATGCACTTTCTATAAAGATGTTTGTGGTAGTACTTTCAATACCTGAATCTTTGCCGCCAAACACTCCTGCCAGTGCTAGGTTTTGATATTGATCAGCAATCATACATTCATGGCCAAACAGTTTTCTTTCAATGCCATCTAAGCTAATAAAAGTACTGCCTGCATCTGCAGCTTTTACAATGATTTTATTGCCAGAAATTTTATCAGCATCAAATGCGTGTAAAGGCTGACCAATACCATGCAAAACATAATTGGTTACATCAACAATATGGTTGATGGGCTTTAATCCCAATACCGATAATTTGTTCTTTAACCATTCTGGTGATTCTTGTACTTTGGTTCCACTTACATAAATACCTGAATACCTCTTACAGGCTTCAGTATATTGAATTTCAACCTGAATAGGACAAGGCTTATTACTTGCTTTTAATTGAATGGTTGGTTTTAAAATGCTAGCACCTGTTAATGCATGCAGGTCTCTAGCAACACCTAAATGACTAGCAGCATCACCTCTATTCGCAGTTAGTCCAATTTCAATTAAATAATCTTTATAGATAGGGAAATACTTGCTTGCTTTTGCTCCAATTTCATAATGCTCAGGAAGAATCATGATGCCATCATGGCTATCTCCTAAACTTAATTCATCTTCTGCGCAAATCATGCCTTCACTTACTTCACCTCTTATTTTGGCTTTTTTTATTTCAAACGGCTCCCCTTTACTAGGATGCACTGTTGCGCCAACTGTTGCTACAAGGACTTTTTGTCCTGCTGCCACATTGGGAGCACCACAAACAATTTGCTTAGGTTCTCCGCTTCCTATATCCACCAAACAAACACTCAACTTATCGGCATTTGGATGCTGTTTTCTTTCTAAAACATGTCCAACCACAATTCCTTCAAGTCCACCAGGAATATTGTAGAAGTCAGAAATATCTTCCACTTCAAGTCCAGTTCCTGTTAGCAGTTTATCCGTTTCTTCTGGCGTAATGGCTAGGTCTATATATTCTTTTAACCAATTGTAACTTATCTTCATATCGTTTTAAAACTGTGCGAAAATAAGCAAATCTTGTAGTTTGCACCCTTGTTTTGTGGAAATCCTCTCATAAACCGACATCTTTTTTTGATTTAATTTGCATACGTATGAAGAAAACACTTGTGATTGGTGCCAGTCCAAAGGCAGATAGATATTCTTACAAAGCTGAAATGATGTTGAGGTCGTACGGACACGAAACCTATTTATTTGGTAAACAATCAGGTTTAATTGAAGGTAAGGAAATCAATAAAGAATGGCCGCAGGATGGGGATTTTGATACTGTAACCATGTATGTCAATCCTACTTTACAAGCTGAAATGGAAGATGCAATTATCAAACTAAATCCAAAACGAGTTGTTTTTAATCCGGGTACCGAAAACCCTTCATTTGAAGAAAAGCTAAAAATAGCCGGAATTCAGCCCCTTGAGGCTTGTACCTTGGTTTTATTAAGTACGAATCAATATTAAATTCAATGAAATATATTTTCAGAGTTTCTCTATTTTTCTTTGTTGCATCTATGGTGTTTGCATGTACATCACCTAAAGAAAAATCTTTAAAAACAATCAAAGACTTAGAAGCAGGAGATAGTGCATTTAGTGATGAGTTGATACAGAAGTTAAAAACTGCCTACACAGATTTTGCTAATAAATATCCTGATGACCAACAAAGTGCAGAGTTTCTTTTTAAGGCAGCTCAAAAGAGTATTTATTTAGACCAGCCTAAGGAAGCAGTAGAATATTTGGATCAATTGGTAAAAAACTACCCAGCATCTCCAATGGTTGAAGAGGCTATGTTTTTATCTGCTTATACAGTTGAAAATAATATACAAGACTATCCTGCAGCCAAGACCAGATACGAGCAATTTTTAGCAAAATATCCCAAAGGTGAATTGGCTGATGATGCCAGATTTTCTATGGAGCATATGGGTCAGAGTGCCGATGAACTTCTGGAAGAAAAGGAATAATAACAATCAGTTTTTAATTTCTTTCAATTTCAATTTTAGTTTTCCATAATCAATAATTGCTTGCGTTTTCATTAGAATATCGCTGCCTAAAATTCCCTGTATTTTAGGGATTCCCGCCAATTCATAGGCCATATTGACGTGTGATATATCAAGCAGTGCTATTTCTGGTCCCTTTATTTTTAGTCCGCCTATATTCAAACTACTCAAGTTAAATAAGGCAGTTTCTACTTTATTGGCTCCAAGGCCAACCGACTCAGTTATTTGTGTTTTGTTTTTCTCTCCTGAAAAATCAGCTATTTGGGTGCTATCGAACACCGTTTTTGAAGCACCTGTATCGAGTAAAAGTCGAACATTTTTTCTCCCAGCTTTGGCAAGTATAAATAGGTGGTAATTTCCTTCTTCAATTTCGACTGCTTTGAGCTCGATTTCTATTTTTTTGGACATTATTTTTTTTCTGCAAGCTACAAAAGCTTCCATCAGTTTTCAACGCGACATTTTTCCCCCACTTTTATTTTTGTCGCTTTAAGTGCTTGTAAATACAGGCGTTCAAGGCTATTCACATATATGTGGAAAACCTATGTTAATATACACAAGTGGGGAAAAGTGGTGAAAAGTGGAAAAATGTAATTACTTTTACCCTGCAATTGCTATAGCTCAATAATGACGCAGCTTCACGGAGAATATGAATGTAAAATGGATGCCAAGGGACGGTTGATGATACCGTCTGCCTTGAAAAAGCAGCTTCCGAAGGAGGCCGGCGATTCATTTTTTATTAACCGTGGTTTTGAAAAGTGCTGTGTATTGTATCCAAGCAATGAATGGCAAAGTATTGCTGAGGAAATCAATAAGCTAAGTGATTATATCCAAAAGGAAAGAATGTTTAAGCGTTATTTCTTAAGAGGCGCTTCTAAGTTAGAAATGGATAATGCTTCTCGTGTGTTATTGCCTAAATCACTTCAAGAATATGCCAATTTAGAAGGTGATTTGATTTTGCTTGCATACGGAAACAAAATAGAAGTTTGGAATAAAGCAGAGTACGAAAAAATGTTGGATGAAGAACCATCTGATTTTAGTGCTTTGGCAGAAGAGGTAATGAGTAACAGAAAAAAGGAGGGCAATGATGGAAAATAAATATCATGCTCCTGTGATGTTACAAGAATGCTTAAATGGTTTAAGCATCCAGCAAGATGGAATTTATGTTGATGTAACTTTTGGTGGTGGTGGTCATTCAAAAGCTATTTTGAATGAATTGGGTAAAAAAGGAAAATTGGTTGCTTTCGATCAAGATGAAGATGCAAAGAACAATTTACCCCAAGATGAAAGATTGATTTTTATCGACCAAAATTTTGAGTTCATGGAGAATCATTTATTGTATCAGAATTGCATTCCTGTTCAAGGAATTTTAGCTGATTTGGGTGTTTCTTCTCATCAGTTTGATGAAGCAGGAAGAGGTTTTTCATTTCGTTTTGATGAAGCGGAGTTGGATATGAGAATGAATGCACAAACTGGAATGAATGCAGCTGATATTTTAAATGATTATACAGAGGAGAACTTAGCCAATCTTCTCTATTTATATGGGGAATTAAAAAACTCTAGAGCTTTGGCTTCCGCTATTGTTGCATATAGAAGTCAACAAGCTATAACCAAAGTAGTACATATCAAAGAAGCGCTGAAAAGGTATACACCTAAGTTCGGCGATTACAAATTTTTTGCTCAGGTTTTTCAGGCATTGCGTATTGAAGTAAACCGTGAAATGGAAGTATTAAAAAGCTTCCTAGAGCAAAGCGCCAAAGTGCTTGCACCAGGAGGAAAACTGGTAGTGATGAGTTACCATTCACTAGAAGATCGATTGGTAAAAAACTTTATGGCTACCGGAAATTTTGCAGGTGAAGCAAATAAAGATTTCTATGGAAATCTCATCCGACCTTTTGAACAACAAAACCGAAAAGTAATAACTGCTTCTGACGAGGAACTGAAAAGAAATCCGAGATCAAGAAGTGCCAAATTAAGGATTGCAGAAAAGGCTTTGGTTCAGAAAAAGGATGAATAGAATAGTTGAAGAAATAGAAGAACAAAAAGTACCTGATAAAGATTCAGTGAATTTCACCGAAAGGATGAAAAAGTTTGCTGATTTCGATTTCAGTTTAAACAGAGCTCAGCTTTCAAAACAAGCTCC
This sequence comes from Bacteroidia bacterium, assembly GCA_049242065.1. Classification (GTDB taxonomy): domain Bacteria; phylum Bacteroidota; class Bacteroidia; order UKL13-3; family UKL13-3; genus CAISCU01. The sequence goes on along the minus strand of JBMLPO010000345.1, from coordinate 137 downwards.
GTTTTTGGCTTATGTTTTTTTATTGGTGGTGCTGTTTATATACAATAGTCACACTGCCGAAAAAACCATTCGTAAAACCAATTAACTGAATACAGAAGTAAAGGACTTAAGAAGCGAATACATTACGGTTTTAAGCG
>JBMLPO010000344.1:0-7801 GCA_049242065.1 Bacteroidia bacterium | reverse complement strand
GTAATGAAATAGGCAGGCATAACCAATTTATTATCATCTTGAGCATATGAAGCTGCAGTTCCTATAAAGTTCAATCCAACTGAATGTTTTCCTAATTTGTAATTAGCAAATAAGTTGTAAATAAATGGAGCTTGTCTTCTAGGAGTCTTGTCTTTATTAGCACCCGAAGTAATTTTAGCATTGGTATATGTGAAACTTCCTCTTAAATCAAAGTTTTTGTTAACAGTAAAAGTTCCTTCTAATTCTAATCCCATTGATTGGTAATCGTTTTCAATCACTTTCTGAGTGGTTGCTTCGTAACCACCTTGCTCATTTACATTGGCATAAAATCCTGTTACAAATAATCCACCTTTTTTATGTCTCAATTTGTATCCAATTTCAGCCTGTGAAATTTCATCATAAGTAGCTCTTGCATCGCCACCAGCCAAAATAGATGAACTGAATAAAATACGATCAGCTTTTGCAGATGCACCAGTGCTATATCTTCCAAATACTGCACTAGATTCATTCATTTTGTAATTGGCACCAACTGAATATGATAAGTAATTGTAGTTATAATCAACTGCAGTAGTAGAAGCATAATTAATAGATGAAACACTGATTTCATTTGCAGATATTTTTCCATCACCATTCATATCTTGGCTTGATTGTGCTCCACCAGCAAAAGTACCAGTAACATGGCCCATATCATATCTCAAACTTGCATCTACTGATAAATCTTTTAAATCGAAACTAGCACCTACATAAGGAGCAGTAATATCGTACTTTGTATCGTAACTTCTTGTACAACAGTTGCCCCATGCAGGAACACCATAAGCAAATTGTCCATTATGTGTTAACCTAGTTGAGCCAGTATCAATATTAATCAATCTTCCTCCATCTCCGTTTACATCCATCATGTAAGAATTCCATAACCAAGCCATTGAAACTGTTTGGTTCGATTTGTAAATACCAGCATTGATATTCAAACTTTCATTTACTTTTTTCTTCACTTTGAAGTCGTTCACAAATAAATTGAAATTTCTTAATTCAGTATCAAACATGTGAACTACCATGGCATTATCTCCAGTGAAAGCTGCACCATTATCAGCATAAGTTAAAGTAGGATTAGTTAAGGTCCAACCCATTGCGCCTGTTACAGCAGCCAATTGAGATGCAGTAGAACCTACACTTGCAGGGAAAGGAGCGATAAATCTTCCATTATTGATAGAAAAACGACCACGGTTTTCAATTGACCAACCCTCGCCTAAATCAAAATTGAATTCAGCTCCAATTGCTTTTGAAACAGGATGCATGCCATCAGCAACATCAGATCTTCTTAATTCTCCATTAGCACCAGTACCAACGTTTTGTTGTAAATATGGCGAATGTAAGGTTCCATATAGTGCATCGAAATTAGATAAAGAGCTATATTCTGGAGAAGCGTTTGTACCTTTAACTTGAATTGGCATTGGCATATAAGCAGCAGCTCTGTCGTTTAAAAACTTCATGTATAAACGAGCATAACCTTTACTGAATTTCTTAGTTAAACTAGCTTTGATTTGACCTCCATTGTTTGCATTGTAACCAGCAGTTCTAACTCCTTCGCCAGTTCTGTAGAATCCACCAATATGAAAACTCAAATCTTTGCTGATTGGACTTCCATAATCAAAATCAGTTCTGTAAGATTGGTAATCTAATCCCAAGGTATTAGCCACACTTCCACCCTCTACTTCACCCGTTTTGCTAATAAAGTTAATGATACCTGCAGGAGAGTTACTCGACATGGTTGAGGCTGAACCTCCACGAATGGCTTCAATTCTAGATATACTTTGATCTGCTCTTAAAAAGATATCAGATGTAGCGAAAGCAATGTCTCCAAATTGTAAAACAGGCAATCCATCTTCTTGTAATTGTAAGTACTTAGAACCACCTGAAGAAATTGGAACACCACGAACTGTTATATTGGTATTTCCATCTCCTGCAGATGCCTCAGAACGAATACCTGGAATCGCTCTGAAAATTTCAGCAGTGGTTCTTGGAGCAGCTTGATTTATGTTTTCTGCTCTTAAGGTTGAAATAGAAACACTCGATTCTAATTTTGATTTTGGATTGGTAACCCCAGTTACTACCATTTCCTTTAAACCCATTTGGTCTTGTTTTAAGCTGAAGTTTTGAGTAAAACTTTCACCACTTAAAGTTACATTGGCTTTGGCCTTTTCATAGCCTACCATAGTGGCTACTACTGTTACTTCTTCCATGCCAGATGCATCAAAACTCAATTTGTAATTTCCTTTTTCATCACACATATTCCCGATTTGTGTGCCTGAAATCATCACAACTGCACCCGGCATAGGAGCATTGGCTTCATCAACAACCTGACCTTTGATCACCTTGGTCTGGGCCATTGAAACGATTGATGCTAAACTGAATCCTAGCATGAACATCAATTTCAAGTAATTTTTTCTCATATTTTATTTGATTAGGTAAATCGAATTTATTGCGGCACCACATTACTTGTTCCGCATGTGCATCCGCAAACCATTGCGCAATCGTTTGCTGTGGATAAGTTTGCCTTAATCCTTTACCTAAATCCTTTGAAAATGAGAAAATCTACAGTTAAAACTAGCCTTCTCTGTTCACCCCTTCTATACTAAATGCAGGTACACAAACACTCCAATAATTTGCATTTTCTTGAAATGGATTTGAATACCTGATTCGCGCTCCTGCTTTGATTAGTAGTGTATCTCCAGCACTTATAACTATTTCCTCCCCATCTATTTCAATAAGTTTTTTACCACTTATCATAATGGTTACTTCATCAAAATTGGGCGTTTGGTGTGGCTCTGACCATCCTGGAGGTGCAATCATGTGTGCAATACTGAATTTTGAATCTCCGCTGCTTGCTAGTCCAAAATGTTCCTCAATTGTTTTGCCATCTGTTGTTGGAACTACAAATGGATTTTGTTGTAATAAGTACTTTTTCATAAACACAATATAAACTTCTATTTAATTAAACTGTTTCAGAACACTATTAATTTCAAAAACAACTCGATTTGATAAATAACTTAATAGTCATATATTGTATTTGAAAAACATGAATAGAGTCACAATAAAGGACATTGCCAGGTACCTCAATATCAACCCCTCAACGGTTTCTAGAGCCCTAAGAAACCATCCTGATGTGAGCGCCAAAGTAAAGGAATCTGTTATTCAACTTGCAGATAAACTTGGTTATAAACCGAATTTTGCAGCAATTAATTTAAGAAAAGGAAAAAGCGGAATTATTGGTTTAATTATTCCTGAAATTGCAAATTACTTCTTTCCTAATGTGGTAAAAGCAGTAGAAGAAGTCATACATGAAAGAGGCTACAATTTACTCATTCTTCAGTCTAATGATAGTCTTGATAGAGAAATTCAAAATGCTGAAATCTGCGCAAGACTTGGAGTTGAGGGAATTTTGGTTTCATTAACACGCGAAAGTTCAGATATTGAACATTTTCAAGAACTCATGTACAACGACACTCCTATTGTGTTTTTTGATAAAATTATACATGATACAGTTGCTTATAAAGTTACGATTCCCGGTGAACAAGCTGCCTTTCAAGCTGTAGATTTTATCATTAAAAAGTATAAGAAAAATAAAAAAATCGCTGGTATTCTCGGTGATGAAAGACTTTCAATTACTCAAGATAGATTAAGCGGTTTCAAACGTGCTTTAGCTGAACATACCATCAAGCCTTTACCAGGTCAAATACATTATGCTCATAATTCAATTGAAGCTGGAGAGATTTTTGAATCTTTATGGTCTAATCCCAAACGGCCGGATTGTTTGTTTTTAATGAGTGATGAAATTCTGGAAGGTGTAATGAAAAAGGTTTATCAACTCAAATTAAATTTGCCTCAAGAGATGAAAATCATTAGCATGAGCGATGGCTTTCTTCCCACTCTTTACAATTTTGAATTCCCATATATCAAGACCTCTGGTTATGATTTAGGAAAAGCTGCAGTTGATCTGCTCTTCAATATCATTGATAACAAACCCATGTCCACAAAAACTTATTATATCGATACACCTTTGATTGATCCGGATTTTATTGAACCATTAAAATTTTAATTCATGCAAGTCAATCAGGATGAATCTACTTATAGGATTGCTGCTATCTGGGCATTTGCAGAATCTGGTTTAGGAGGTTTAATGCATGCTTTTAAAATCCCATTTACAGGAATTTTTATTGGCGGAATGGCTGTTTTAATGTTGATTTTATTAGGTCATCAATCAAAATTTAAGGTCATTTTACAAACCACTTTATTGGTAATGCTCGTTAAACTAATTGCCAGTCCTCAAGCTCCACCACCTGCATATCTTGCTGTTGCATTTCAAGGCTTATCGGCTGCCATTATTTATACCTTGATTCCTCAAAAGACGATTGCAACTTTTATGTTCACCATTATTGCCATGATGGAATCAGCACTCCAGAAAATAATCATAACCACACTTATTTATGGGAAAGCTTTTTGGGAGGCAATTGATTTATTCTCTGAATCCGTATTAAAAGACATGGGATACTTTTCAGACTTTCAGTTAAGCTGGTGGCTTATTTTCTCTTACTGCGGCATTTATTTTATATGGGGAATTGTATTAGGTTTTTGGGGATTATCAATTCAAAAAAGAAAAGAAAGTACAGGTAAAGCTCTGCTCAAATTTATTAAAGACAAACAAATTAAAATTGAAAATTCAAACAGTCATTCTTTTCAAAAAAAGAATAAAGTCCTTCCCTATGTTTCAATTTTAGTGATAATTGGAATGCTTTTGATTTTCTACATCATGGGATTTAAGAGTAAAGAATTAGTATTTATTTTATTCAGAAGTTTGTTTGCACTTTTATTTCTAATTTTTGTGTTGAACCCTGTGCTAAAGTACTTTTTAATCAAATGGTCGGAGACACAATCTGAAAAGAGACAACAAGAAATTGATAGGGTTCTGGGGCATTTACCTTTCGTGAGAAACAATTGGCTAATCGCAAAAGAAATTATCAAACAAAGTGAGACTAATCAATTGAAATCATTTAAAATTCTAGAAACTTTTATCTTTTTAAGTTTGGTAAACCATGATGCATCCGAAGAATAGAATTATTATTTTAAGTGATGCCATTAGAACTGGTAAAACTACAACTTTGGCTAATTGGCTTGAAAACATTGATTCAAAAGCTGGTTTTATTTGTCCTGATATAGAAAACAAAAGAAAACTACTCAATCTTCAAACCGGTATTTATTACGATTTTGAGTTGAAGGAGAAAAGTGACAATAGCACATCGATTGGCAAATTTCACTTTTCGAATGATATCATACAAAAAGCCTGCAAAGAAACCCTAGATGCGGCCACAAAAGAATTCCATTTTTTAATAATGGATGAAATTGGTAAACTAGAAATAGAAACTGATTTGGGATTTTATCCCATTCTCAACTCAATTATTTCTAACTATCAAAAGCCAGGAAATGGATACTTGATTTTAGTGATTAGAGATACTTTGCTTCAAAAGGCTTTGATAAAATTTAATTTAAAAGATTCGAAAATTCTAAATCTCACTGAATTCAAATCAGCTATTCAAACCCATGCTTTGGTATTAGCTGGAGGAAATTCTAGTCGAATGGGATTAGCTAAAGGGCTTATCTCCTATCATGGTTCAAATCAGCAAGACTATCTATATTCCTGCTTAAAGTTGCATTGCGACCATGTTTATTTGAGTCTAAAAACGAATACAACAAACACAAATCCAAGTGAATTACCTTGTATTTTAGACGATGAAGATTACACTGATATGGGCCCAACAAGTGCTTATATCAGTGCACTCAATCATCAACCATTATGTAATTGGATTCTTATTGCTTGTGACTACCCTTTTCTCAAACATAGAGACATCGAGTTTCTGTACCGTTTTGCCGAAATTTCCAAATCAAGTGTTTGTTATGGAATTGAAAAAATGTATGAACCATTATTAGCTGTTTACCATCTTAACGACCATTTCCAATTTTGGAATTTGTTGAATAATGGAAACCAATCATTGTTTAAATACCAAAAAGTTATCAAGCCTAAAGTACTCATGCCAATCAGCAGAGCCGTTTTATTTAGTGCAAATACTCCTGAAGAAATGCAGGAAGCTAAAGAACTATTATGAGCAAAAGTGGAGTAAAATTGTTTTCAATTCAAGTCATTAGAGACCAACAAATAGAAGCCAAAGACGACTTACTTGTTGTAGAAGAACCTCTTGAAATTCGGCTGAGATATGGCAACAAGATGAATAGAAATGAAATGAACCTAGCTATCACCATGCGTACACCTGGAAATGATTTTGAATTGGTGAGAGGCTTTTTATTTTCTGAAGGAATTATCAGCAAAGCTGATGATGTGTTGAATCTGAAATACTGTATCAATACAAAACAGGAAGAAGAAAACAATATTATTAAAGTAGAATTGGCTGAATGGGTAGGATTAGATGAGAAACTATTCAAGCGTAATTTCTATATGAGCTCTAGCTGCGGAGTTTGTGGTAAATCTAGTATTGAATCGGTAATGGAAAATTGCAAATTAAAACTAAATCAAAGTAAGCAATTTAAGGCTTCTGTCCTATTACAATTACCTGAACTTTTAAGAGAGGCCCAACTAAGTTTTAAATATACAGGAGGATTACATGCCTCTGCATTATTTAATGAAGAAGGAAAAATCATTGCAGTAAGAGAGGATGTTGGTAGACACAATGCCTTAGATAAAATAATAGGAGCTTTGATGAATCAAAATTTGCAAGACTACGGATTGATTTTAAGTGGAAGGGTAAGTTTTGAATTGATGCAGAAAGCAGCAATGGCAGGCATTCAAGTGGTTTGTGCAATTGGCGCTCCATCAAGTTTGGCAGTTGAAATGGCAAATGAATTTAACATCACGCTAATTGGTTTTTTGAAATCAGATAAAATGAATATTTATTCAGGAGAACAAAGGATTCTCTATTAAGAAAAAGAATCGTCAAATAATAAAAACAAATGGAAATTCGAATTCTTGAAATTGAATTAATTGAATATCCCGTGAAGATTCAAGAGACATGTGAACCATTCAGGTTCATTAAATTGTGCAATCAACAATCGATATGTAACTAATCACAATTAATCCTATTATCTAACGATTCTGAAAGAATCGCATATTTATAAAAATGTAATGATGAAGACCTGCGACCCCGAAGGGGTCGTATTGTTGCTTTCATGTAAATATTTCTAGAGACATGTGAACCATTCTGGTTCATGAAATTGTGCTATTAAATATTGCTGTATAGCTAATCTCGATCAAATTGCATAATCCACCGATTCTGAAGGAATCGCATATTTATAAAAATGCTAGGGTGAAGAAATGCGACCCTGAAGGGGTCGTATTGTTGTTGCTTTCATATAAATGTTTCTAGAGACATGTGAACCATTCTGGTTCTTTGAATTTGTGCATTCAACTATTGTTGTGTAGCTAATCAAAATCAATCCTATTATCCAACGATTCTGAAAGAATCGCATGTCTATAAAAATGATATGATCAAGAAATGCGACCCCGAAGGGGTCGTATTGTTGCTTTCGTATAAATTTTTCTAGAGATATGTGAACCATTCTGGTTCTTTGAATTTGTGCATTCAACTATTGTTGTGTATCTTATCACAATCAATCCTATTATCTAACGATTCTGAAAGAATCGCATATTTAAAAAATGCAATGATGAAGACATGCGACCCTGAAGGGGTCGTATTGTTGCTTTCGTATAAATTTTTCTAGAGATATGTGAACCATT
>JBMLPO010000343.1:0-1329 GCA_049242065.1 Bacteroidia bacterium | reverse complement strand
AAGGAATAAATTTATTACAGAATACTCCGCTCGTTCATCGAGATCAAATTGTTCCAATTGATTTTGCTCCAAAAATAGAGGGAATGGACTATTTTACTTCTCATTTGTATCATACCTTTCATCATACTATAATGCCAACTTTATTAAGAAATTATGATAGATACTCAATGATTGCAGGTGTTGAAAGTAGAATGCCATTAATGGATCATCGATTAGTAACTTTTGCTTTTTCTTTACCATGGACATCAAAGTTAAGGAACGGATACACAAAGTCCCTTTTAAGGGATGCTGTTAAACCTTTCATGCCCAATGAGGTCAACACAAGAAAAGCAAAAATTGGCTTTACATCGCCTATTGTATCCTGGATTAAAGGGTCATGGAGAGAATTCATGATGGATACAATTAATTCAAAAGATTTTAACAATTGTGACTTGATACAACCAAAAGTTATCAGAAAGGAAGTGGAAAACCTTATTTTTGAAGAAAGGTCTTCGTTTGAAAAAAGCCAAAATACTTGGAGGAAGTTTAGTATATATCTATGGTATAAGAATTTCTACAAAAATATATGTTAATTTTTGATATGAAAACCAACAAAGAAAATCAGATAGATGAAGATAATTTAGCTCCAATTATCCTATTTGTTTATAACAGATTAGATTTAACTCAACAAACTATTAACGCTCTCAAAAAGAATGATTTATCAAATTTAAGTGAGCTCTTTATCTTTTCTGATGGCCCAAAGAATTCAAGTGATGAATCTTCTGTAAAAGCTGTGAGAGCAATGCTTGTAAATATTACTGGGTTCAAAGAAGTTTATATTTTTGAATCAGATGTCAATAAAGGATTGGCAAATTCGATTATTTTAGGGGTCACAAATATGTTTAATTCATTTGATAAGGTCATTGTTTTAGAAGATGACTTATATACTACTCCTAATTTTCTGCGTTTTATGAATGCATCTCTAAATGAGTATGAATCAAATGAAACAGTGTACTCAATTTCAGGATATTCATTCAATTTGGGAATTGAAAAAGAAAGAAAATTTGATACATACTTCTTAAATCGTGGGTGGTCTTGGGGTTGGGCAACATGGAAGAATCGCTGGGAAAAAGTAGATTGGGAAGTAAAATCATATGAATATTTTAGAAGTAATAATAAGCAAAGAAAAAAATTTGCACAGGGAGGTTCGGATTTAAATAAAATGCTAGACCTACAAATGAAAAATAAATTAGATTCATGGGCAATTAGATGGTTTTATCATCAGTTTTTAGTTCAAGGTCTAACTGTTTATCCAATATATTCAAAAATTTACAATCATGGCTTTGGAGT
>JBMLPO010000342.1:0-1042 GCA_049242065.1 Bacteroidia bacterium | reverse complement strand
CCTGTTTTGTCAATGAATCCCCATTTATCAAATACCTTTACACAAGCTCTTCCTTCGTGAAAGGCTTGAGCTTGATTGTAAATGCAAGGAATGGCAAGTCCTCCTTTTTTAGTGGCAAATCCCCATTTTGTATTGATGGAAACTGCGATTAAATCTTCTGCAAAGTTGCTGACTTCATCAAAGCGTGGTTCGAACAAAATCTTGTTGGAATTGATTTCACCAAAGCTGTATTTTCCATTGATTTTTATAGCCAGTAATTGTTCATGTATAAATTTGATATCATCATAAATGGTATCAAAAATTTTATCTCCTTCAGCATTATAAAAACCAAAATGTTTGTTGTTTCTAACAATAAAACTTTCATTATTCCAGCTGCTGATGCTTTCAAATTGCGGTGTAAGTATCAGTTTCCCTGTTTTTGAAAGAAATCCCCATAGTTTATTTATTCTGATGGCTATAATCTGTTCATTGTATTGATTTGGCTTTTTTGCCATTCTAATTTCATCAAAAATAAAAGAGCTTAAAAGCTTTCCACTGGTATCTGCCAAAGCCCATTTTGAATCTTTTCTTAAAAGCAGGATTGATAGATTTTCATTGTAATTAATTTCATGATAAACCCAAGGGAAAATCTCCTTTCCTGATTGGTGATAAAATCCATAATAATTACCATTCTGCGCTACGAAATAATCACCAATCATCCTTCCGATATAACCAAAGGTATAAGGAAGAATCAATTTAAATTCTCGGTTCATGATTGCTGTCCGACCTTGTTTACTAAGTGCCAATAATTGAGTTGATTTTTGATAAATGCTACCATATTCAAATGGCATAATTTCTTTTCCTGTATTATCAATGATGCCCCATTGGTCTGATTTTGCTAATATTCTGTTCGAATCAACTTTTTCTAAATTGTTGAAACTGATTTTACTGAGAGCTTTTCCTTCAATACTAAATAGCTCGTATTTATTGTCTTTAAGTAAGATAACGGAATTCTCACCTGCTTCCTGAATAGATGTATATTCAAAAGGAATTTTGATTTTTC
>JBMLPO010000341.1:0-4069 GCA_049242065.1 Bacteroidia bacterium | reverse complement strand
AATAACTGTAATATTCTTCATTGCTAAAAATTTTGCCCCGCAAATGTATAAAAGCCTCTTATATTTAAAAGTACAAAACAAACCTTTCTTCAAAACTTTATGTTATGTTTGATAATATGAAGCCTATTCACCTTATTCTAATTTGCCTATTAATTCTCTCTAAGCCTGTATTGGCGCAAGAAAAGCATTGTGCGACAGTCTTATCAGATGTTCAAATTGCGCAACTAAAAAAATTTCAGTCGAAAGTAGATGAGTTGAAAGGCGTATACAAAAAAGCTGGAATCCAATATGTACCCATTCAGTTTCATATTACAGGCATGAACAATGGTGTAGGTTATTTTAAGATAGAAAGTGTTTTGCAAGCACTATGCGATATCAATGAAGATTTTGCACCTACAGGTTTTCGCTTTTATTTAAATGGCCCTATCAAATACATCAATAATACCGATTTATATAGAGGTGATATAGAAACAATTTATAATACAATTGAGCAGTATAAGGATCAGGACGCTGTAAATGTATTTTTTCAAGGAACAGGCAATCAGTGGTGTGGAGTGTATTTTCCAGATGTAGATGTTGTTTTTGTTTTAAATAGATGCCAAGGAACAAATGCCACCACCTTAACCCATGAGCTGGGACATTTTTTTGGCTTGCCACATACTTTTTATGGCTGGGAAGGAGGAGGAAGGCCTAGTGAATTCTTTATTGAGAAATTGGATGGGTCGAATTGCAGAGATGCTGGAGATGGATTTTGTGATACCAAAGCAGATTACGTTTCAGATAGGTGGGGCTGTCCATTATCTTATCAACTTCAAGACCCAAACGGAATATTCTTTAAACCAGATAGTTCTATTTATATGAGTTATTCTTTAGACGCTTGCCAAAGTAGATTTAGTTTAGAGCAACAAATGTACATGCAAAGCAATTTAAACGCTAGAAACATCTCCGCAGATACAGCCAATACAGAAACAATCGCAATACCACAATTGGTTTATCCAACTAGTGCTGATTCTAATTTGAACCCCAAATCGGTTCAATTAGTTTGGAATAAAGTGCCAGGTGCATATGCTTATCATGTGCAGGTTGCCAGGTTCGCCTCGTGGGAGTTCCTGAATTTTGAATCCTTAACTACAGACACACAAGCCTTGGTTACAAGCTTATATGGCACATGGCCATACAGCTGGAGGGTAAAGGCAATCACAAGAACCCAAACTTGTGGTGAATTCTCTGATGAAATGTCGTTTACAACCAAAGAAATAGTATCAGGCATTCAAGACATTAGATTTGAAAACGGATTTAAATTTTATCCAAATCCTGCTGAAATCAATAGAGATATTCAATTGATATCAAAAACCGATGGAATTTTAAAAGTTTCCGATTTGTCTGGCAAAACTATATTAGAGTCGGAAATAAAAGCCGGACTTGAAAATGTAATTCAAATTCGTAAAAGTGGCGTTTTTATCCTTCAGTTTATTAATGAAAATGGAACTTATACAAGTAGGGTGGTTTGTGAAGAATAAAGTGATTTAATTTTCACTCAATTACTAATTGAGCATTCAAGCTTCCATTTTCATCTTCAAAAACTAAAAAATAACTAGAGTAAACTGGAATTTTTATTTGGGCTTCATGAAGGTTTATGCCAGCTTTTATCATGTCTCTCTGAATCAATATTCCATTTTTATCATAAATAGAAAGGCTACCGTTGGTATGATTTTCGGGTAATTCAACACTGAATTTTCCCTTGCTAGGATTCGGGTAAACTTTTAATTGGTTTTTCTTTTTGTTTGATTCTTTAAACCCAGCTCCAGTTTCTTGTCGACCAAAAGCATATTCACCTTTTTTAAGATTATTCACCCAAAATCTTCCAGTTTTATCTGTTAATGATGAACCAGATTGCCAGGTAAGTTCCGACTCAATTGTCCAAGCAGTATCTGGTCTAGAGCGATATAATAGAACCAAACCATTTTCCCCTGAAATGAGTAAATCATTATCTAAACCACCACCATTTTTAGAAGAAGGACTGCTGCCATCATAATTGAAGAAAGCAGTGGCTTTGAAAGCAGGAGGGAATATGCCATCAATCTTCCAGAACCTATCAGGTGAAAAACGTAGTCCTTTTACTGCATATTCATTTGGGTTGATACCTGTAAAATAATTTTCAGCAAGAATAGTAAAAGAATCAGGATTATTTTGGACAGTGATAGTTAATAAAGCATTAGGCAATTGTTTGACTCCTGTACCTTTAATTACCTGGTGTTCGTATGTTTTAGCTAAAGCAATTTTATTATCTGGGTTGATGATACCATATTCAGGAATAAAGTCAAATGGCGTCATAAAAAAGGTATCTAAAATCTCTGAGTTCAAAGAAAAGGGGAAGTCAATACTTTTTCCGTTTTTATCAAAAACCCTATAAACCAAAGGAAGAGGAGTATAAAGTGATGTTGATTTTTTTACATGTTCTCTGAATGAAACTTCAAGTAAATTATGAGCATTTCCTAAAGTGAATTTCCATTTATTCAGATACACATTCGTATTACCTGGATTATAAATCCAATGGTCGAAAAATTTGCTTAAATTGACAATAGTAAATTTCTGAAACTCTTCTAGTAAGCTAGCAGATGAAACATCACTAAAACTATTTTTTGCTAAATAAGCTTTACAAGCATTAAAGAAAGCCTCATCACCTAGAATGGTGCGAAGCGTATTGACCATTAAGGCACCTTTTGTATAAACATGGGTTCCATAAGTAAAAGCATGTGGTACACCAGAAACAGGGCGATATGCTTCGTCTCTGACATGAGCCCACCTAAATACCTCGAAGGTTTTGTCTTTGATATCCTCATTGTATTTTTCTTTTCCATAAAGACATTCTAAAAATAAGGCTTCACAAAAGCTAGCCCAACCTTCATTAAGCCACATATCTGGGGCAGTGCGACAAGTTGCTAAATTGCCCCACCAATGATGTGAAAGCTCATGTGCCATGAGTGTTTCATAATCAGTATTACCATTAATAGCATAAAGTGGATAAGCAATATTGGCTGCATGTTCCATGGCACCTGAATTAAAAGGAACACCAACAAAACCAACTCTATCAAATAGGTAAGGTCCAAATCGATCTTCAAAACATGTTAAAGCTTGCTTTAATTTTGCAAATGACGATTTGAAATTAATGGTGTCTTTTGCTTCTGAAGCAAGAATCATTGGAATTCGGTTGTTGCCTGAAATGAACTCATCGTTTACCATTACATATTTTCCAACAGCAATAGAAGCCAAATAAGTAGGAATTTCCTGATTGATTTTCCAATTCCACTTATTATTGTAAAATCCTAAAAATAAACCACCACAAATTGCAGCAAATCCCGAATCAGTTTGTATATGGTATTCGTAAGTTGCTCTATCAATAAAATTATCATTACAAGGAAACCAGCAACGACCAAAATTATGAGGATTGGAAGCAAAGCCTACGCCCATGTTAAAAGAATAGGTTCCTGAAAAATAAAACCCTCCCCATTTAGCATCTGTTAAAGGTGAACCTTGGTATGCAATCTTTAAAATGATAGAATCTCCTTTTTGGTAATATTTATCTAATTGGATGGTTAAAGTTGAATCATTATTAGAATAATTAAGTGAGATTGCACCCATATTAACAGTTACAACATCTAATTTCAGTAAATCCAAATCAATAACATTGGTATTGTTGTTCAGAATTATACCTTTCAATTCAACAAAACCTTCCAAATATTTTGGTTTACTTGAACTCAAGTTTAAGTTTAAATTGTAATGTTTAATATCTAATCTATCAGCTCCATGCAAAGTAAGTGAGAACATGGTTAAGGTAAATAAAATTAGATTATAGATTTTTGTATTTTGCATAAGTTTCGAATATCGGAAAAGCTTCCATATAAATCATTCAAATTTTGTATAAAAATTGCCTAGCTATTTTTCCACAAAAACCATTTTTCATGTGGGTATTTTGAACTCATAAGCTCGAATTAATTGCCTATTTTGCGTTGCTTTGATTTCAGCTCCATAAATGGTAGCAGGGTATTACTAAAACCTTTTTGGTGCT
>JBMLPO010000340.1:14511-16080 GCA_049242065.1 Bacteroidia bacterium | reverse complement strand
GGGATGTGGAGGTCGTAGGTTCGAATCCTGCCACCCCGACAATTAAGCGAAGATTATCTTCGCTTTTTTTGTGCCCAATTGTCAATCAATTGGGTCATTTTTTTTTATTGTTTAAACTTTTCAGGCATCTTTTTGCTTTTCATTTTGTCAAAGTTGCAAAAGCAAAAACATGAAAAATTTATCCATCTTTATTTTCCTCATATTATCAGTTTTTACTGCAAATGCAGTCACCTATTTTAATGGTGGCATATTCGCCAATACTACTTGGACATTGGCCAATAGTCCCTACATATTAAATGGTTCTGTTGTTATTTTTCCAGGAAAAACCTTGACAATTGAACCTGGTGTTGTGGTGAAAGTTGTGTCTTCTAGTGCAAATAATGGTGAGCAAATTTATTTAGAATGTAGAGGTAATCTAATTGCAGAAGGAACCTCAAATAACCCAATTTCTTTTATTCCAGAAACAAAACCATCAAATGCTTTTGAACAGGTTTGGTACGGAATCAGAATTAAAGGTACACAAGGTGGATCAGCAAAATTTAAAAATATTGTTTTGAATAACTCCTATTGGGGAATTTCAAATGATGCAATTCTATACGATTCAGTGAGATTCGAATCTTGTAAATTTAGTGGTAACAATTATGTGTTTTCGATGGGAGTACCATTGGTTTTAACAGATTGTGAGTTTGTTGATAATGGTGTTGTAGCTACATTAATGTTGCAATTTGGAAGTGCAGTTGTGAATAATTGTACATTCAAAAGAAATGCTGCTTGCTTCTCTACATTAATTAATGGAATTGAGGTTTATAATTCAAGTTTCGAAAACAATACCAACTGTTTTTTACTGATGTCAGGAAAATTTCGAAACTGTACCTTTAAACAAAATGAAACTGTATTTCAGGAAAATGGTGCATTAGACATTGAATCTTGTGAATTCATTCAGAATAAATTTGGCATAAAAGGATTTTCAGGTAGTTCCTGCCGATTTTCAACTTTTTCTCAAAATGAAGTTGCAATTATTGCCGAGCCTGGTTCCATTATTCAAAACAATACAATCCTAAATAATGGAGTGGGAATTGTTTTAGGAGGAAGTACTTGGGTTCCTGCTGCTGGTTTTGATGAAGTTAAAGACAACAAGATTTGTTACAGCTCTTTGTATAATATCGAAAATAAAACAGATATCAACTGGAGCCTAGCTAAAAATTGTTTTTGTTCTATAGATTCTGCTTCTATTGATGCGGGTATTTATGATGGATATGATGATATTACTAGAGGTTTAATCAACTTTATGGTTTTTGATTCCACCTGTGTTAATGCCTTACAAATGGTTGAGAAAGTTCAACTGAAAAATCCAACAGGACTAAATCAATTCATATCAAATATTCATTTTTCAGTATTTCCTAATCCAACAAGCGAGTACGTTCTCATTCAATCTAATCAGCAGGGAGAGGAACAATTTTTACTATATGATTTGCAAGGTAAAATCCTCAAAACTACTATTTCTTTTATGGGGGTGGCTCGTTTTGATATGACTGATTTAACAGAAGGGCTTTATTTCATAAAAAGTAA
>JBMLPO010000340.1:0-14501 GCA_049242065.1 Bacteroidia bacterium | reverse complement strand
AACATTCAAGTGGCTCTATAAAGGTTCAAAAAGCACTTTAAGGTTCAGCCAATCACTTTATATATTGGGGATTTTAACTAAAAAGTTCTTAGGACTTTAAATCTGCCTTACATTTCGGCTTGTTAAGCCCACTTATTTTTTAGCATAAATGTGGACGAACTCCTCCTGTTTGATTTGTAATGTGCAGATATTTAAATTGTTATTGGTTTTTGTAAATAAATTGTCGCATTAAATTTCTGTTCATTTCTTTTAAATTTCTTCTTAAAAGTATATGTTTGATTTGGACAAACTGTATACTATGAAGAAACTGTTACTTATTATTATTTTTATAAATCTTTTATTACCCTTATCTGCTCAAAATCCAAGTAGTAAAACTGGTGGAATTTGCTTCCGCGTTGATGATCATCAAGGGGCTGTTCGATGGAGAGATTGGAATCGGGTTTTTAATAGACGAGGCTTAAAATTTTCATTGGCGATTAATGCTTCTCGATTATTCAATGATACCGCTGCAGTAAATGCATTAAAAGAAATTGTTGCATCTGGACATGAATTAATGGATCATACTCCCGATCACCACATGGGCTTCTTCACGGTAAGAACAATTTCAGATACTTCTGCTTATTCAGGTCATCCGGCTGTAGATCATATCAATGGGACCAAGGTTTGTTTAAAATTAGCCCCCCCAGTAACCAATAGTTTTACAGGTGAGGGTTTGGTTAACTTAATAGGAAATAGATTGATTTCTGTAAACAATGGTGAGTTTAGAACATTAAATGGTAATCCGTATTATGCCTTAGTTTATTTGCCTTCTAAGAACATAACTGCTGTTTATACAAGTATCCAAAATAGAATTAGCACAGATCCTGATACTTTGGTTTTACAAACTTATTGGCAAGAAACGTGGAAGAATGATACTGCATTTCAAATTAGCTATGAGCGCCTTACTACTTCCGATGTAAAGTCGTCTGCTGCTGCTAATCTACTATTGGCACAAAGGTCTATTCAATTGTTCAATGGCTTTGGATTACCTAGTCCCAAAACCTGGATTCAACCTGGCGGTTCTTTCGCTTTATTAAACCGTCAAGAAGTAAAAACTTTTGCTACTCAGGTGGGCTATACTGCAGGTGCAGTTAATATTCAATCTTCTCAAAAATGTTATAATGAAGTAGATTCTTTTGCTGATAGAAGGTTTGCTCTTCAGGGTCCAGATTTCTATGAAGAGTCAAATAATTTTCAAGGTTTAGCCAATATCATTTCTGATAGAAGCGCGCGTCATTACCAAAGTTTTGGTTTGAGTCATTTCAATAATGTTCAAGGTGGTTGGAATGTATTTTTAGATAAGGTAGATAGCGTGCTAGTTTGGAGTTTAAATAATGGAATTCCTATTCGAACTTATGAAAGATGGGCCTCCATTTTATTTGATTCTGTGCCTGCTGCTGGCGCTAATATCATGCCTTCTTTAAATAGAGATTTAAATAATAATTCCTTACCCGATGGTTATACCATTGCTTTAGCAAATTTTGAAGGAACAGATGGTGTAACTAGTTCTGGCAATAAGTGTATTTCTTCTTCATCCAATAATACCAGCATGGCTTCTATTACCAATTTGGGGGGATTAGAAAAAGGTATCAACTTGTTTAAAATGTTTACCAAAGGTCAACCTGGTGATTCCATTCGTATGGTCATGAGTTTTCCAGATGTAAGTTTGCCTTCTCAAATCATCATGTTCGGCGCTGGCACAAGCGATTGGACTCCACAGTTGAGGACAGTAAACATCCCTGTAAATGCAAGTAGAGTCAATATCAGTTTTGTATTGATAAAAAGAAATAATCCTGGTATTGTTAAGATGAGTGGATTAGAAATGAGAAAGTCTTCCATTCCTTCAATTAGGAAATCTTATTATCAGCAGAAAAGAGTCATGGAGAACTTTCAATCTATTCCTTTGAATAATTGGGTTTCAGATGCCTATTACGCCTACAATGATCTTTCTTTCTCACTTATTCCAAACCCTAATTTTACTTATTCATTTAATGCCATCAATAATGTATTGGATGTGCAAACAAGCAGGAAGTTTTTTGTTGGAAAAGATTCGATTAAGATAGCTGTTTCTAACCCGGATGGATTGAGTGATACAGCTTGGTTTGTTTTTGAATCCAAAGCCATTGAAATCAATGAAGGTGATACCGTTGCATCAACAATTACTTTCCCAAATGGTAGCATTGCTTATGAGTCGAAACCATACGACTCTTCTTTCATTTATTCAGCTGGTAATTTTTTCGCACAACCTAAACAATCTGGAACCTACCTGTTTCATTGGACCGAACAATTCATAGCCAAGACAGATAGTTTTTTCATCAAGGTAAATCGATTGAATGCTGTTGATACCAATATTGTGATTGATAGTCTTCCAATTGATTCAAATATTGTGAACCCAGTATTAGGTGGACAAGCTGATTTCAAAAATAAAAAGGGTGGTGTTTGTTTTAGATTCGATGACCACCAACTACCTTCCAATTGGAGGGCCATTAATAACCTATTTAATAGTTATGGATTGAAATTCACCTTAGGGTTGAATGCATCTCGATTAATTGGAGATACAGCAGCTATCAATGCCATGAAAGAAATAGCGGCAGCGGGTCATGAGATTGCAGATCATACCCCCGATCATACAACTGCATTTTTTAATGTCTATTCACTTTCTGATACTATCAATTTCTCTTCTTTACCTGGTGTTGATCATATCAATGGGAAAAGAGTTTGTTTGAAAGTGGATTCAGTTATTACATCAACTTATTCAAATGAAGGCTTACTTAATATCAATGGTTCTACGGTTATCTCTCAATCTAATGGAGAGTTCAGAAACATGAATGGTAGTATTTATTATTCTAATTTATTTTTCCCTACATTGAATAGAGTGTATGTATATACTAATTTAAGAAATTTAAATCAGAATGATCCTGATACCTGCACCATTCAAACTATTTGGGGCGAATCAGTAAATCTAGGTGTGCTCAACGGATTGGCGCATCACAGACTTACTCAAACCGATATCAAAATGAGTCGGGAAGCATTGGCTTTATTAATTGGTAGATCTGCAAGTTTATTTAATCAATTGGGCTTGCCTCCTGCAAAAACATTTTTATTGCCTTCAGGTAATTATGCCATGTTTAGCAGAGCAGAAATGAAATCGCAAATTTCTTTGTTAGGTGGATTCACTGGTGGTGGAGTTTATGCCTCTCCTTCCTTTAAATGTTATAATGAATTTGACTCAAATGAAGATAAGAGATTTGGAATGAATGCACCTGATTTTCGTGAAGAAACCAATACAGCAGAAAGCATTAAAGGAATCATTGCAGATAATTCTGCTAAGCACCACAGCAGTTTTGGATTGAGTCAGTTTTCGAGTTTATTAGGTGGAATGAATGGTTATTTATCTCGAATAGATACCTTATTAAAATGGTGTGTTCAGAATAATATTTCTGTATTGCCCTATAGAGATTGGTCGGCAATATGATAGTATTTCAGATGCAAGTGTAAATATCATTCCTTCTTTAAATGTTGATTTAAATAAAAATGGAATGCCAGATGGTTTTACTACCCCCTTTGCTGTTTTTGATACAACAGATGGAGTTGAAATAAGTGGATTCAAATCTTATTCTCGAAATTCAAATGGGGTGATGGCAACCATCAGTAATTTGGGTGGAGTGGAAAAAGGAATGAATACTATTTCTATGTTCACAAAAGGATTTGCTGGTGATTCAATTAGATTGGTAGTTTCTTTTCCTGAGAGTGGACAAGCATCTCAAACGATAATGTTTGCAGCCAATACTACAAATTGGACAGAACAAAGCAGGAGCATTTTGATTCCAACTAATTGTTCTCGTATTAATTTGTCGTTTAATCTAAATAAAAGAACGATTCCAGGTTTTGTGAAAATCTCAGGGATGAAGATGTTTGCTTCTCAGAATTTACGCTCACAAACAAAGAATAAAAATTACTTCATAGATCAAGAAAATATTGGATTAAAATCAAACGTGAAGGATCTCATGAATTTGAAAATATTTCCTAACCCAATGAGAGATGAACTTCATATTCAATTGCAGAATTCAGAACTCATTTCAAGCATTGGTGTTTTTGATTTAGGTGGTAAATCTAAGCTTCATATTACTCATATATTTTCAAAAGAATACCAATTAAATACCACTGATTTTGTTCAAGGTTTATATGTTTTAGAAGTTAGACTAGTGAATGGAGAAATTTCAAGACAAATTCTATTGAAATAATTTTATTTTTAAATTTTTATAAAATTTATTTTTCTCAATAAAATATACCGCCTTCAGTTTTTTTAAGAAATCAGTTTTCTTAAAAATTAACCGAATGAGCTGAATATGCAGTTTTTAATTTGCATTTAAATTGATAATAGCCGTATTTCAATCTTGTATTTGTTGTTCTTTAATTATCAAACAATTAAATGTAAGCTATGAAATTAAATTTTACCATTAAATGTTTCTTGCTGTTCTGTTTAACAAGTTTTGTGTTTTTTTCACATCAGGTGAATGCTACACAACTTTCAGGAAGCTACACGATTGATTCCACACAAGTAGCTAGTTCTACCAACTTTAAGAACTTGAATTCAGCTATTACTTATTTAACTTCAGCTGGAATTAGATCTGATGGCGGGCCCTCCAATACCGCACCATTTGGTGTAAATGGAAATGTAATGTTTGATTTTACAGGAAGCATCACAACGCATATAGAATATGTTGATGTTCCTGTAATCCCAGGTGTAAATGATACAACAAGGGTATATATCTACGGACATGGCCATACCATTCAATTCAATTGTTCTGCAGCAAATTATTTTTTATTACGATTAACAGGGGCTAGTTATATTAACATAGATAGTCTAAATTTAAAAACAACCAATAATCAATATGGTTGGGGAATACAATTAAGGTCTAATTCAAACTACAATAATTTCACAAATTGTACTATTGACTTAACCAGTGTTTCGACTGTATCAACTGCAAACGCAGTAGGTATTGCATTTTCAAATAGCACTACTTCGCCTACCACTTCTGGGGCAAATGGTTCTTTTAATTTATTCTATAATAATACTATTCTTGGTCACCCTACAACTGGAGGCCCATATTATGCAATTTCAATATGCCCACAGACTTCTTCTGCAACGGTGTCTTCAAACAAGTTTATTAATAATACCATTCAGAATTTTTATTATTCAGGGTTTTATTTAACCAATACCAATGGTACTTTATTAAGAGGTAATAGTATTAGCAACCCAACTAGAACATCAACAACAACTATTTATCCGATTTCTGTTTGGAATGGAAGTAGAAGTGATACTATTATAAACAATAGAATTTTCACGCCATTTGGAGCTGCTGGAACCTCTTTTTCTACAGTTTATGGAATTGCTATCTATACACCAAATACACCAACAACCAATCCATGTTTGGTTGCTAATAACTTAATGTATGATTTAAGGGGGAATGGTGGTATTTATGGCATCTATTCATCTTCAGCAAATAATTGGAGATATTATCATAATACAATAGTTGTTGATCATGCTAACTCTACTACAACTGCAAGCTACCAAACCTATGGATTTTATCATGCCGGAACTCCAAGTGGTTTGGGTGTTGATTTTAGAAACAATATCATATACTTAAAACGCGGTGGTTCTAGCTCCATGTATAATATGTTTATAGCAAATGCTGGTACTTTGTTTAATATCAATAACAACGTTTATTTTAAACAAGGAGTGGGTAGTATGCTTGGCTCATTCAACGGCTTAAATTATTCAACTTTTCAAGCATGGAGAACAGCCAATTCTGGAATTTTTGACTCCAATTCCGTTTATACCGACCCATTGTTTGTAAGCCAAGGGGCTTTTGATTTCACCCCTTCAGATGGATTTGTAAATAACAAAGGAGCAAATGTTTTAAGCAGTGTTCCATTAGATATTAATTTTCAAGTGCGATCAGCAACTCCTGATCCAGGAGTTCTTGAGTTTACGCCTCCAACTAGCACTGATGCAGGTATTGCAGAAGTTGTAATACCATCCGCACCACTTTCTCCTGGTACTATACCTGTGAATGTTAAAGTAAGGAATGCTGGAACCACTACCATCACATCTGCAACAATCAATTGGACTGTTAATGGCGTTGCACAAACACCTTTTTCATGGACTGGTTCTTTGGCTGGAGGTAATCAAAGTGGAAATGTAAATATTGGTTCATTTACCTTGACATCCTTAAGCGGTTTCAATATTACCGCATGGACATCAAATCCGAATAATGGTCCCGATGCCAGAAATACTAATGATACAGCCTATGCAGATAATATTTTTGCAGTAGTTCCTGGGGGCACATATACCATCAATCAGAATGCTGCTGCTTCGCCAACCAACTTTATATCTTTTACCTCTTTTGCTAATACAATTAGTTATGGAGGAGTTGGTAGTCCAATTATTGCAAATGTTGTCGCAGGTTCTGGACCTTATACAGAGCAAGTAATATTCTCGAATATCTCAGGTACCTCTGCAACCAATACAATCACCATTAATGGTAATAACCAAATGGTTCAATTTAACGCTGGCGCTTCAATTATAAGTACAATCAATTTAATAGGTTCTGATTATATGACCTTTGATAATTTAAGGGTTCGTTCTTTAAATGCATCTTATGGTGGTGGATTCACCTTAACTAGTGGCTCAGATTACAATAAAATATCAAACTGCTTTATTGATATTTCTTCTGTAACAGGTTCATCACTTTCTGTTGGAATTGGAATTTCTGGTAGCTTATCAAGTCCAACCACCACCGGTATCAATGGAAGTTTTAATACCATTGAAAACAATACCATTACTGGAGGTGCAGCGGGTGGTCCTTATTATGGTGTAGTAGTAATGCCAACTACAACATTAGCAGGAGCAAATAACAGGACAATCGTAAGAAACAATATCATTCGCGATTTCACTGTGTATGGATTTTATATAGCCTACAGTGCTGGTGGTACCTACAGAAACAATATTCTTTCGAGGCCTACAAAATCAAGTCCAACTACTCACTATGGCTTCTACATGGTTAATTCTTTGGCTCAGGATACTTTTGATGGGAATGTCATCAAACAACCTTTTCAACAATTGCAAACCTCTACTGGAACTTTTTATGGATTCTATGCAATTGCCACAAATATTCCCGCCGCTAGACCTGTTATTTTTTCAAACAATTTAATGTTTGACATTAAGTTCAATGGAACACTATATGGTTTCTATCAGTTGTCTGCCTCTAATTTAAAATTGTTACATAACACATTTATTGTTGATCATGCTGCTTCAACCTCAACAGGAGTTACACAGCTTTATTATAATTCAGGAACACCAACTACAACCACAATTAGAAACAATATTTTCTTCCTGAATCGCGGTGGTACAGCCAATAAACATATACTTTATTTTGCAACTACCGGTGCGGGTTATGTTTGTAATAACAATGTATTGTATAAAGGTAATGCTGGCTCAAATACCTTTACAGGTTATTATACAACCAATCAGTTGAATTTAGCCGATTGGAAACTGGTAAATACATCAGCATATGACCAAAATAGTATGGATGCCAATCCTCAATTCAGGACTTATTTAGGAGCTGAATTTTTCCAACCAGGTTCAGATTCATTAAACAATATTGGATTCAATGCCAATTTAGATGTGCCAAGGGATGTAACGGGTGCTTTGCGTTCCAATACTCCTGACCCTGGTGCTTATGAATTTTCTGTACAGGCGGTAGATGCTGGTGTAACTAGGTTCACTTCTCCTTTAAATCCAATAAGCTTAGGAGTTTCAAATGTGGATGTAACATTAAAGAATTTTGGAACTAGCAGCTTGACTTCTGCAGAAATCAATTGGACGGTGAATGGAGCCGCACAAACACTTAATTATTGGACAGGTTCTGTTGCAGGAGGAGATACTGCCTCTGTTAGCCTTGGTACATTCAATTTTGTGAATCCAGGTTTCTATAATTTAAAAGCATGGAGTACAATGCCAAACATGCAAGTTGATAGTTTTGCAGCTAATGATACTGTGAATATTACTCTGTGTACTCCCATTTCAGGAACTGTAACGTTGAATCCTACATTGCCATCAGGAAGTGGAAATTTCACCACTTTTGCTTCTTTAATGAATACCTTACAAACTTGCGGAGTTGCTGGTCCAGTGCAAGTAAATGTAGCTCCAGGTGTCTACAATGAGCAAGTTACAATCAATGGCATAATTCCTGGAAGTAATTCTATCAATAATATAGTTATTTCTGGACTTGATTCTTCAACTACAAGAATTACACATGATGGTTCTTTATCAAGGGCAACAGTTTTATTAAACGGAGCAAAATGTTTTACCTTCAGAAATATCACCATAGAGAATACAGGTGCTTCTGCAGCTTATGCTGTTTTATTAACCAATGGAGCTGATAGTAATTCATTTATTAAATCAACTTTAAGAGTTCCTTTATTAAGTACAGGATTATCTGCTTTTGCTTGTCTTGCATCTTCAGGCTCTAATATCAATTTAAATACTGCTGGCAATACAGCTTCCTATTTGAAGGTAGATAGTTGTTCTCTTGTTGGTGGATATTATGGGGCTGATTTATACTCAGCAACAGGGACAAGAGGTTTCGATAATATCATTAGTAATTCGGTATTCAGAAATCAATATTATTATCCTTTTTATGCCTATTACCAAAACCGAATCGTTTTCACTAAAAATGTGATTTCAAATGCTGGTAATTTTGTGAATACATTCTCTGCATCAGCTTACTTATTGGGTTGTGATGGTGGATTTATATTTACCAAAAACCAAATTTTTGGGCAATTAGGTGGTTATGGTATTTATCTTACGGCAAACATAGGTACTTCACAAAACAGAAATTTGGTTGCAAACAATATGATTCAAGCTGGTGCTGGTACCAATACAACTTATGGAATTTTTGATCCGGGTAATGCTTATACTGATTACCTACACAATTCTGTAAACAATACAACTGGTGATGCTTCTTACGCGAGTACAGCTTTTTACTATTCTTATTCAAATTCTTTATATAACAATATCAGAATTCGTAATAATGTATTTGCATCTCCTGCAGGCGCACTTGCTTTTTGGTGCGCAAATACCACTATTTTGGGTACTTTAAGTGCAGAACAAAACAACAATGTTTACTATTCAACTTCTAGCTATCCTTGGAGGTTAGTTAATAATATTTTTAATAATTTAACAGGATTTAGATCCACTTTAAACTTGGTGTTATTAAACAATCCTGATACCAATAGTATAGTTGAAAATCCAAACTTCTTTTCAACTACTAATTTAAGAAGTATCAATCCTGCTTTAGATAGTATTGGTGCTCCTTTTGCTTCTGTTCCAGATGATATTGATGGCAATACGAGAAGTACATTAGGTCCAGATGCAGGTGTAAATGAATTTGCAAAAGCATTAGATGATGCTGGTGTTATTGCTATTCTTGTTCCAAGCAAACCTATACTTCCAGGATTAACTGATGTAAGGGTTGTTATAAAGAATTTTGGTATCAGTAATCTTACATCTGCAATAGTTTCTTACCGAGTAGATACAATGGTAAGGACTAAAACATTTACAGGTTTAATTTTACCTGGCGCAACGGATACAGTTTTATTTGATACTTCAAGTGGTATGGGTAATACATCCCAACAATTAAACTTTACTGGTGCTTTAACCAATTTAAAAGCTTATACAAGTAGTCCAAACACCAATACTGATTTGCAAGCATTAAACGACACTGCTTATGCTTCATTTTGTGGTGCAATGTCTGGCACATATACCATCAATCCTACCGGCACTGGTGCCACTAATTTTGTAAATATCCAAGATGCGGTTGATAAGTTGAATTGTGGAGGGGTTGCTGGTCCGGTTGTGTTTAATATTGCCACAGGAACTTACACCGGACAGTATGAATTGGCAGCGATTGCTGGAACAAGTGCAACAAACACAATTACCTTCCAATCAGCATCAGGATTGGCATCTTCTGTTACTATTCAGTTTGCAAATGCAAATGCAATTAATAACCATGTCATTAAATTAACAGGTGCTTCTTATATGAATTTTAGAAATCTCACCATCAGAAATACGAATACTACTTCTGGACGTGTTATTTCAATCAATAAGCTTGCCTCATTGAATATCAATACCAATAATATTGAAATCAGAAACTGTATTCTTGAAGGTGTGAATACAACCAGTACCGCAGATGCTTTGGCTGTAATTTATGGTCCAAGTGGTGACAATGCATTCAATATCAATATTAAAATTAACCAAATTCGTTACGGTTCATATGGAGTATATTTAGGTGGTCAAAATATCATCAATCAATTTTCATCAGGATTAGTAATCGATTCAAATACAGTTTTCCAGCCATATTGGGCTGGAATTTATTTGTTAAATAGAAACAATTCCAAGATTAGAAGAAACCTCATTGATGGAAATCCCTCTTATGGTTATTATGGTATTTTCTTAAGTTCTGTTTCCAATGAAACAGAGGTGTTGAATAATATCATCAATAATGTGGCAGGTTATTATGGATTGTATATTGCTCAAAACAATTATTATGGTGAATTGGGAACAGCTAGAGTTCATAACAATGCCATTAATATGATGAGTACTAATACCCAATATGGTATTTATCTAGCTAATATTTCTAGAATTAATTTCTTGAGTAATACTGTAAGATGTCAGGCGCCAACTACCACTTATGCAGTTTATTTTTCAGGTAATACAACTTCAACTACTACCCCACAAATTGTTCAAACCAATAATGTAAAATTCCTGAATAATATATTCTACTCACAAACTAGTTATGCATTCTATTTAGCCAACAATTTTGCTCAATTTGGAATATCGGAAATTAACAACAATTTGTACTATTCAACTGGTACCAATTTCTCTTATGTGAATGGAGTGAATCATATACCTGCAAACTTCTATTCTACTTACAGAGGTTTAGCGGTTTCGGCAGGAATTTCTTCTGATTCTCGTTCTATTTTTGGACCACTCACATTTGTGAATGCATCTACTGCAAAACCGCTTGAAAGTGCTACCACTATATGGAATGTAAATGGAAGGGCTTCTCAACAATTTGAAATTACAAATGATGTAACAGGTGCAAATAGAAGTAATCAGGTTATCAATGGAACTCCTGATATTGGAGCTTATGAAGTATTGCCAACATCAACTCCATTAACAGCATTCATTACCGATTCAATTTATCCAGGTTCATCACAAAGAATTATCGAAAATGGTGATACCATAGCCGTCTTAACATGGGGATTAGGAGGAACCGTTCCTTCATCAATAACTGCACATTATTATCCGGGTACATTAATTTCTGACCCAACCAATACAGGCAGTAATCCAGGTGCTGATTATTTCGATGCATTTTGGAGAATAACAGCAAGTGGTGGTTCAAATTACAGCTACGATTTAACCATCAAATACGATCCAATTATTATGGGGAAAGTATTGTATAAATCGGATGTAAAAATGGCTAAAAAGCAAACAGGAGTTGCTGGAACTTGGGTTCATTTTGGAGGTTTTGGAACGGCTGTTGATACTATTCAAAACACATTTACATCAACCTATCTCACTAGCTTCTCAGACTTTACCGGTACTACAGATTATGCACCGCTTCCAATTGAATTGTCGAAATTTGATGCATTACGTTCGAATGATGATGCAAATTTAATTTGGACTACAGTGTCTGAAATCAATTCAGAAAAGTTTGAAATTGAACGTGGTGAAGCTGGAAAAGATTTTGTAAAAGTGGGTGAGGTGAAAGCTGCAAACAATTCAAAAACCAAATTGAATTATTCATTTACTGATGAACATGTAAAACAACAAATTGATGGAACAACAGCTTACTACAGAATCAAAATGATTGATAGAGATGGTAGTTTTGAATTTTCTCCTGTTCTTGCCGTGAATTTTGATGACAATCAATTGCAATGGTCTGCTTCAGTTTATCCAAATCCATTTAGCAATGAGTTAAATTTAAAAGTAAGTTCATTGGTTGAAATGTCGGCAGAATTGAATATTGTTGATTTGTCTGGAATAGCTATCATGAACATGAATATCAATTTGAAAAATGGTGATAACCTCATCAAGCTAGACCAATTGAGTACTTTAGAAAAAGGAATTTATATCCTTAAACTCAATTCAGGTGATGAATCCATAGCCATCAAATTGATGAAAGACTAAAACAAAATTAAATTAGAATAATAAGAGCTTGTCTCAAAAGTAAAAATAAACGATTTTAGAATCGCTTATTTGAAAATTTCTCAGATGCCTATTCAAATAATAAGAGGCTGTTTCATCTATTGAGACAGCCTCTTTTGTTTATACATACAATATTTATATCCCAACTCATCTTTTAACTCAATCAAATTTCAAATAAAAAAGTATTTAAAAAAATTGGCTGTATTGCAGCTTATTTTGTTTTGGTAATTTTTGATTAGTTAAAATCAAATTTAAACACATGGCCATTCATACATTAAAACATTTGGTATCAAATAATTAATCACAAATAACTATTGAATTTGCGGCTTTACTTTATGACATTTGATTGTAATATTCCAATATCTATTATTTAAACACTACTTCCTATGAAAACAAAATGGCTCCCTTTTTTAATGTTACTTTTCCTTTTAATTGATGCTTGTAAACCCGATTGTAAAAGGAATATTGTATTAAAACAAGATTATAAACAATATCAAGAATGGTATCCTTATCACGGGCTTGATACTATATATTTCTTGCGTGTTCCGGAGATGGATACAATTAAATTTTTAGGCTCAGAAATTAGCTATCCAACTTATATTAGATATGGTGCTTGTGAATGTTGTGAAGATGAAAAAATTGAATACATCAAACAAGAATTCACAAATCTTGATAATAAATATACCATTCAAATTGAAATGCATGAATATATTTTAGATTTTACCTTATTTAAAGAGTATGAATATTCATTTTTCATAAAAGGAAATTCCCAAAAATATTCAGAAGTTGTTACACCGGACTCAACCTATAATATGGCGACGAGAGAGAATAAATGGATTCAATCTTGCTACTTCGCACCCAAAATAGGTATTGTAAAATACAGTTTTGATAGCACTCATCATTGGTTCTTTTTAAGAAATATATAGCACTTATTCTATGAAACAGTTGAATACCAAAACTTCAAATAGAAGTGCATTAATAGTTTCATTCTTTTTTATATTTTTAATAATTGTCGTAGCAATTCAGTCTTTAAAGGCAAAATCTCTAGCTAAAAGAGGAAAAGGTCATGGCTACATTATTATTCCAATCTGAAGAAGAAAATTTTGAAGGGAAATTGCACATAACAGACATGGGAGGTCGAAAAATCTGGGAAACCGATTTAACACAAAAATTGGGAAACATCAAAATACCAAGTGAGGATTGGCAAGATGGACTTTATTTCTTTCAACTTCAAACATCATCAGGCACTAAAACAGGGAAGTTTGTGGTGAAGCATTAAAAAAAAGTGGCTGTTCCAACTTTTGGAACAGCCACTTTTTTGTTTGGATAAGTTCATTTGTGAAAAATCTTTTACTCGATTCTATTATCTTTTAATTTGACTTATTTGGAAGGCCCACATGTTTTTACTTTGATTATCAGTGGTTTTAAAATTTGACGAACTAAATTGATTTAAATCTGTTTTCAGAATTAGGTGCAAATCAAATCCTTCATGATATTTGCCCCTTATTTTCACAATTCCCGCATTAGGATAAAGATTATGAGTTTTACATCAAAAGAGATTTTAATAGCACTTTCGAATGTTCAGGAGCCAGATTTACACAAGGATTTGGTTACCTTAAACATGATTCAAGATATAGAAATTTCAGGTGATGAGGTTTCATTTAAAGTAGTTTTAACTACTCCTGCTTGTCCCTTAAAAGAGAAAATTGAAAAGGATTGTATCCGTGCCATACATAAGGCTTTAGGAAATCATATTATTGTTAAAATTGAAATGACAGCAAATGTGACTTCTAATAGGTTAGATAAGTTGGTTTTGCCCAAAGTAAAAAATATCATCGCTGTTGCTTCAGGAAAAGGTGGGGTGGGTAAATCTACAGTTTCTGCCGGACTAGCGCTCTCCTTGTCTTTAAAAGGTGCTAAGGTGGGTTTATTAGATGCCGATATTCATGGTCCTTCTATCCCTATGATGTTTGGAGAAATGAATAGCCAACCTTCCATGCGCGATGTAGATGGGAAATCATTGATGGTTCCAGTTGAAAAATTTGGAATCAAATTATTGTCAATTGGATTTTTAATTAAACCTGAACAAGCTGTTGTTTGGAGAGGTCCTATGGTTTCTTCTGCATTACGTCAGTTTGTAAATGATACCGATTGGGGTGAATTAGATTATTTAATTTTGGATTTA
>JBMLPO010000339.1:0-7281 GCA_049242065.1 Bacteroidia bacterium | reverse complement strand
CTGATGCAAGTGCTATTATGAAACAAATCGACCAATGTCCAAGTGCTGCGCTATCATATGTTCAAAAGAATAAGGCTGCCGTAACTCAATCTGAAACGGCTGAAGAAACCATCGTAGAAATTGTACCCAATGGTCCTGTTTTAGTTTATGGGAATATCACTGTAAAAGATACTTCAGGACAATTAACCAATAAAAACAAAGTAAGTGCTTTTTGCAGATGTGGAGCTTCTTCTAATAAACCTTACTGTGATGGAACTCACAGAAAAATTGATTTCAAAGATCCTCAATGAGAAAGCTGTTTCTATTTATTCTTTTCATCTTTTCATTTCTATTTATGAATGCAAAACCACAGATAATTTATGTTTTTGATCCAATGTGCGGTTGGTGTTATGGTTTTTCTAATACCATAAAAGAGGCTGAGCAAAAGTATTCAGCTGATTTCGATTTTAAAATCATCAGTGGTGGGATGGTATTGGGTGAAAGAGAAGGCCCTATTGGAGAGTTCGCAAATTATATTTTATCTGCTTATCCAAAAGTGGAGGAGTATTCAGGTATGAAATTCGGCCAGCCTTATATCGATCAACTCAAAACACAATCATTATATACTTCTTCTTTATTGCCTTCCATTGCTTTATGTATAGTTCAACAAATGGATAGTACTAAAGCCATACAATTTGCTTCAGCTATGCAAAAAGCACATTTTCAAAATGGAAAAAATTTAAGTGATTCAGCAAGCTATGAGCCTATCTTAATGGATTTGGGTTTAGATAAAAATCATTTTTTCCTTCAACTTCAATCAGGGAGTTTTTTAGAGGAAGCCCAAAAGGGATTTGCAGCATCTCATTACTTGGGTGTGAATGGATATCCTGCTGTTTTAGCCCTTGTAAATGGCAAGTATTATTCTGTGGCAAAAGGATTTATTGATAAAGAATCTTTCTTTCAAATTTTAGACCGTGTGAAGACTATTCAATAAGAACAAAGTTGATTTAGCTCCAATTTAAAAAAGGATATTTAACTTTTAATTCTCTTTCCTTTTTATTCAGTTTTTCTTTGAACATCAAGTGCTCTTCACTTCCTTCATGTAAAACTCGATGTGCTTTCATTTGTGCATATTGAGTGAGTTCTGTTAAGGCTTGTTTAGAGTCCTCATCAAAGTAGGAGTCCTTAAATCTCTCCCAAATATAATCAATGGCAGATTGATTAGGGTGTGCCAGGTCTTGTGCGTAAAATCTATAATCTCGCAGTTCATCAGTTTGAATTTCATATGCAGGGAAGTACATACATTGATTCATTTTTCTCAACTCTTCAACTGCCAACAACAAAGTTGATTTACTCAAATTGTTTTCATGAATTCCATCCTTCAAATACTTAACAGGACTAACTGTAAAAATAATCCGTAAACAAGGATTCATTTTTTGGATTTCATGAATGATTTCCGACCAAGCATTCACAATTTCATGGACACTTAATAATCTTTTTCTAAAGGCTGATGCAGGTACTTTGTGACAATTGGCTACGATTCTGTTTTGTTCTATTAGTTCATAAACATAGGCGCTACCAAATGATACAATCAGGTAATTCGACTGACGTAATAACACAGATTGTTCTATGTTTTTTCTGTGTAATAAATCTATGAATGATGATTTGTTTGTATGGAAAATCTTCCCATGATGATTCCACGAAAAAAAGAGTCCTTTAGCTTCTAGTATACTGTTTTCATCAGGTTTTTCTTCCCCTATAATTTGTTTAAAAGCCTGACATAAACTAATAGGATTAAATAAAATTCCCTGTGTTAAAAACTCCTGATTCATTTGAAGTTCTTTCATTTTAAGCGATATATTTTCTGCAAAGCAGGAGCCTGCAAAAAAATACTTGCTTTCAAAATTCAATAATGAATCAGGAGCAGAAATAGGGAATTCTATTTTGAAATTCATTCTTATTTAATCAGTTTTAATCCGCCCAACGACGATTCATCACCAGGGTTGGTTAATAAACAACGATTGAATAACATTTTAGCTTCTCTTGTATTGCCAGATAAATATTGTGCCCATGCCAATAAATTTAATCCATCATACGAAAATGGGTATAAGTTAACTACCTTTTGTAAGTAAGGAATTGATTTTGGATATTCTTTTCTATTATAATAAATCAAACCAATTCTATAATTCACCAAAGTATTAGATGGATCTATTTTTAAAATGCTAACATATTGATTCAATACTTCATCCCAATTTCCTAAGGCAGATAAAGGATAAACCATACCAAATTTAGGTTCAATTGCATAAGGCATCAAAGCTGCGGCTTTCTTATACATTTTTATGGATTCTAAATGCTGGCCATCATTATAAAGTAACCAGCCCAATCGCAAGTTTAATTCATAAGAACCTTCATTATAAACAGCCATTAATTCTTTAGCTGCTTTGTTGAATTCACTGTTCTTTTCAAATGCATAACTGTTTTTAAATGCAAGCTCTAGTTTTGAAGATTGAGCTGCAACATGCTTGGCAAATAAGCCAATAACAAACAAAAGGATAATTGATTTTTTCATATAAGATTAGATTTAGAATTTAATGGAATAACCCAGAATAATATTTTTAAACTGGTAAGGTTTGGCAGGTTTATCTATTGGGTCAACTTCTTTGTTTTCAAGTTGTCCGAGTAAATAAAAATCATGCCTCGATTTGATTTTATAATTCAACATGAGTGTTGCTTTATCAAATGTTTTATCTGGATTGTTATTGGTGATAAAGGCATCTTGCTCAATAAAATTACTTGTGTTTGCTATGATATACTCGCCCTTTAACCAACAGTTTCTAAATAGTTTTACCGTTGCAGATGGAATGTAGATAGGGCTAAGTAAACTATCTTGGTAGTGGGCATTGGCTTGCATTCTAATTTGTAATAAATCATTTCCAAATACATAATATGCCAATGCAATTCCTCCTTGTATTTGTTCTTTGGAATTGAGATAACTATAGGAGGCGTTTAAGGAGTAATCCAATTTTTTATGGTGTTTGATGATACTGATTCCATAAACATAATTCGCTTCATTATAAACTGAGTCGTTGTTGTTTAACTGAATATTTGCTACTAGGTAAGAGAAATTCCCATTGATTTGCCAATTGACACTAGGTTTATATGCCAGATGTGTATAATACTGATGTTGCCTTACATTCAATGGCAATGTATTTTGGTATGCAAATGCATAAGCATGGTATGAGGTTAGTTTTGAGCCCAAGGCGAATTGCATTCCATAGTGAGCAAAATAAGTATGACCAATGGTATCTGCAAATGAACTTTGTTTCATGCCAGATTCTACATAGACCATTTTTAAAAAACCTACAGGAATACCACTTTCTTTTTTTGTGAGTCGATCCAAATTATCCATACCAAGTGCCAATGAACAATCTCTTAAATACGATATCGCTTCAACACCATGCCGATTGAACTTCTTTGCTTTGTTTAAATGATAGATCGCAGTTCTAAAATCGCCTTTAGCCATATACGCTATACCAAGCCTTACTCTTAAATAATAGTAATCTATTCCCAAGGGTAAAACAGATTTTATCAAGCTGATTTGTTGCTCATGTTCGCCATTCAGAAAATACTGATAAGAAGAATCCTCTACTTGTTTTGAACTCAATTGCTGAGCTTTCATTTCAAAATGGAATCCTCCCCACAACATAAGTAGTAATATTATTCGATGGTACATGCAGCGCTTAAAACTTTTTTGTTTTCTTTAATAATTATTTGACTCAATTGGTGGTGTTCCAAAATGATTTCAAATTCTTTTTTCGATTGCTTTAAGCCAAAGCGGGTGCTATTGATTTGACCTTTTAATATAATGGTGCTATCGCTGATGTCATTATCAAAATGGGTGTACTGAAGTTGAAATTCAGATTTTAAAAACATATAGAAGGGAGCAACCCAATCTTGAAGGAATCTCTCACCCCAGTTAAAAATATGTGTGATTTCTAATTGGTTTTTTAAGCTTAAGTCTTTGTAGAATGCGAGCAAAACCTGCTGACTACATAAATAAAACTCGAATAGAAAACTATTTGTGTCTCCATAAAATGTTCGGTTCTCATACAAGGTGCCATTGTTGTAAAAGAACAAACTCGACTTCGTTTTAGCTTCGTAGAAATAGGTTTGGTTATAGGCATCTGTATAGATATCCCAATTCTCAGTTTCTATTTTATCTCCGCGCTGAAAGGTCCATTTTAATTTTTTTCCAGGTGTGAAATTAAAAGCTTCTGCAAGTAAACTATTGATGCTTGGGTTACTTACTTGTTCATTCAATTGGGGGATTCCTGAATGCACAAACTCATGTTTCGTTTTGTCTGAAACAATATATTGACTCAATGGATAATTCAATGTTTTTGAACCTACATAAGGAGTAGCTTGTAATTGATAATGTAAATGTGGTTCAGGCGATCTTCCTGAATTCCCTATATGCCCAATGAGCTGTCCTTTTGTGATATATTCCCCTTCATATACCTTTAAAGTTCCTGCTTTTAAATGACTGAGTTTGCTGAATAAAAACTGACTATGTTGAATAACAACCGAATTGCCCCAATTGTCCTTTAAGTTAACTTGATTGATATCATTGTCTTTGATGCCATCCACTACTTTTACAACTTGACCCGCTGCTGGTGCAAACACAGGAATATTATAACAATAAAAATCTTCCACTGTAAATCCAGGTAACCTGTAGGTTCTCGACTCTTCATCAATTAAGTCGAAGTCCCATGCGTACTGCCAATCTCCTTTGTGTGTAATGTTCCCTGTATGGCCTTGAGATATTCTCCATGAGCCTAAAATAGGTAAGCCAATTTTATAATAAATTTCATTTCCAAATCTGCCTAACTGATTGATATATCTGTACAAGTTTTTTTCTGGCGAAAAGAATTGAACAGGAGTAAGAATGAGTTTCACAGCCTTGGTTCTGAAGAACAAGAAATACAAAAACAAGATAACAGATAGATTAAATGGCAATGACAACAATGGAAGTTGAAATGGTGCCAATAGCTTTTCAAAACCTATCCCAAGTATGGCGATAACTGGTGTGATAACAATGACTAGTAAATAGGTCCAGATATTAGGGATAAGAAAAAATCCACCTAAGGCTATTGCACTCAAAATAAAATTAAATCCAATGAACCCATAATTGAGGTCATTTAAATTGGCTCCAATAAAAATATAAAATAAATAACCTGTTAAGAAGCCTAGTATAGATAAACTAAAAGAAATCCTTGAATGAATGAAGATGGCTATCGCAACAAGAATACCCGGTAATAAACTAAATTGAAAAAGAACAGCACCTAATGATTTGAAATATACTTTCACAATAAGAGGCAAGGGTAATGCTTCTAAAAATTCATAAGACTTCAAAAGGTTTTCACCACCAACTCTATAGATGTGATTAAAAACAAAAATCTGTGTGCTATTGGGATCAAGACTATTGAATCCTTCTGTTGAAAGTTTGAGAATCCAAACACTCAATAAAAAAGGTATACTCAAAAAGGGAAGTTTCTTGGCTCCTAATAGTCCATCGAATATAACAGTGAGCATAAGACATAAGAAACTCCCAGCAAATATGACCAGCAATAAGGCTAGACTGATATTATAAGCGTATCCTAAAAACAAGCCTGTTAATAGGCCATTAAATGCAAAACTACCACTGCCAATTTTCTCTTTATCTAAATGAAAAAGAAAAGCCAATACATTGGTGAGTAATGCCATTAATAAACCAGCAAGCCCTGCAATGGGATCAGTAAAGGACGCAATTCCAATAAGTACTCCAGCAACAGGATTGGCAGATAGAAACAACTGCGCGTAACTATTTGCCAAACCTTTTGCTGAAACTGAAATAAGTTCTTTACTAAATCTAATCATCTTAAATACTAAATTCTTTTAAGTAGGCAGGCATTTCTTCTTTATCATTTAAATCAGCCAATGTTTCTCTGTTTCTGATTAAATGATGCTTTCCATCCATATCAATCATCACTACATTCGGACGCATGGCAATGAATTGCATCCACTGTGTCATGTTGTATGCACCAACAGAATGTACAACTACATGGTCTCCTTTTTTCATCGGAGGTAATGTAATACTTTCTCTGATTACATCAATATTCATACATAATGGACCATAAATCACACCATCTTCGGTATAATGACTGAACTCTTGAGCAGGAGAAACTTTGTGATCATACCAGAAAGAAGTGAATAAGATATTTACACCAAAATCCATAATAGTGGCTCTGCGTCCATCACTCAATCTTTTATTGGCCAATACTGTTCCACATAAACTTCCTGCATCATCAATCAAAGCACGACCTGTTTCTAAAATCAATAAAGGTAATTCTTGTTTGCTATATTCTGCATTCAAGAGCGCACTGCAAATGGCTTCTGCATAATCGTCAAAACTTGGTGAGCTCACATTTCCTGGTAGGTAAGAACCTTTTAAATTATTTTTAGATGCAAAGCCTCCTCCTAAATCAATATAGGTAATTTTCTTATTGAATTTTGCATGGATATGATAAGCCAAATCAGCCAATTTAGAAGCAGCAATGGCATAGGCATTGGCTGATAACATAAAGGTTCCAATATGACAATGTAATCCAACTAAGTCCATTTGGTCGTTGAGAATAATTTTGTTGATGGCATCCCAAGCTTGACCACTTTCGTAGTTAAATCCAAATCTATCCCACATCGGATATACACCTGTATCCATGTTAACGCGTATAGCCACTCTAGGACGTTTGTTGATTTCTCTAGTAATTTCAATCAAACGATACAATTCATCTAAGTGATCAATATGAATCAATGAATTGTTTTCAATTGCCAAGTGTAAATCAGCATCGGTTTTATCTGGTCCATTAAAAATGATTTTGTTTCCAGGCACTCCATTCTGTAATGCTTTGTTGTATTCAAATCCTGATACCACTTCTGCCCAAGAACCTTCTTGGTGGAAGACATTACAAACCGCATTGATATAATTGGTTTTATAACTCCATGCCATTTGTACTTTTGGGTAACGATTGGTAAAAGCTCTTTTGCAATCTTTATAAGTCTGACGAATGGTTCTTTCTGAAATAGCAAAAACCGGAGAGCCATAAGTGCTGATTAATTCTTTGACTGCAACACCATCAATATGAGTAACAGGATTGTATTCGGTGCGGGTACCAAATTTGTTCATCATGCCGGTATTCAATTTCTTTACTACCGGTCTTTCATATCTTAACTTTTCCATGTTCAATTTTTTCTATTAAAGTTCTC
>JBMLPO010000338.1:0-4577 GCA_049242065.1 Bacteroidia bacterium | reverse complement strand
TAAGCATGCAAAATACGAGCAGGTTTGTTAGCAGAAAACTCGGCCTTACCTCACAAGAAATTGCTTTTGTAAAAAAGGTGCTGGCTGATAGAAGAAGCATCTTGGTAAACCATGGAAATCCTTATATCCTACAACATTTCCAAGAAGCTAGAAACGTAATTCTTGCATTTGAGGATTTACCGCTATACAACCAAATATCTGCTCAAATTTTAATGGGGTCTATGGCCGCTGAAGGAGAAATGCCTGTTTCTGTTTTACCAGCATTTAAACTGGCTGAGGGAGAAGAAACAGAAACCCTAGACAGGTTGGAGTATGTAATGCCTGAAGAAATTGGAATCGATCACAGCCCATTGGCATTTGTTGATTCAATTGCGATGGATGCAATCAGAATGGGCGCAACGCCAGGTTGCCAAATTCTTGCTGCCAAAAACGGAAAGGTTTTTTACAACAAATCTTTTGGCACACACACCTACGATTCTGCTTCAAGCAAAGTGGAAAACCACCATCTATACGATTTGGCTTCACTCACCAAAATCCTTTCTACCAACTTGGCCATCATGAAACTGTACGAGGAGGGAAAAATTAGTTTGAATGATAAATTAGGTTTGTACCTTCCTTTTCTTAGAGGAACATCTAAAGAGAAAATTACCATTCGCCAGGTTTTATTGCATGAAGCTGGATTAAGTCCTTTCATCCCCTTTTATCAAAAAACAATAAAAGATGGTTCACTCGATACAAGTATTTACAGAAGAGTTGCAGAGAAAAATTTCACCACAGTTGTAGCAGATAGCTTGTTTATTAGAAACGATTATGAACAAGAAATCTGGAATGCGATTGCCTTATCAGAACTTAAACCAGCTGGACAATATGTTTACAGCGATTTGGGTTTTATGATGCTAAGAAAAGTGGTAGAAGTGGTAAGTCACGAACCATTTGAAACGTATTTAAACAATCATTTCTACAAGCCCCTCAACTTGGCCAATATGGTTTTTAATCCTTACAAAAAAGCTGTTAACCAAGGATTCATTATTCCAACAGAAAACGATTTACTATTTAGAAAACAATTGATCAAGGCATATGTCCATGATCCTGCAGCTGCCATGTTAGGCGGTGTTAGTGGACATGCTGGATTGTTTTCTAATTCAAATGATGTGGCAGTGATTATGCAAATGCTCATGAATGGCGGAACTTATGGGGGAAACAGATTTTTAAAAGAATCAACCATTGATTACTTCAGCAAGAAACAAAACAAAAAATCTAGAAGAGGATTGGGTTTTGATAAACCAGAATTGAACGTTTTGAAGGCAAGTCCATCAGGAAAACTATCCTCTGCACTTTGTTTTGGCCACACCGGATTTACAGGAACCTGTGCTTGGGCAGACCCCAAAAATGGTCTGGTTTATGTATTTCTATCAAACCGAATTAACCCCTCTGCTGAAAACAAAAAATTGGCCGACCAGAACATCAGAACCAAAATTCACGATTTATTTAATGAAATCGTAAGAAAGAAATAATTGAGCTCAATCAAATTCCTAAACTGTTGAGCAGATTGACTCTACAGGGCTTCATTTTGGTGTTGAGTGTAATTTCCTCAAAAACAAAAGATTGCAAATAATCCAAAAAAGCCAACTACCTATTGTTTTTGAATTATTAATTCATACATTTGAGTTTTCTAATATTTTTTATGAACATCTACATCGGAAACTTAAATTGGACAGCTAGCGTAGAAGATTTACGCAACCTGTTTTCAACCTACGGCGAAGTATCATCGGTTAACATTGTAAACGATAAATTTACCGGTAGAAGCAAAGGATTTGGTTTTGTTGAAATGCCAGACGCCGGAAGCGCACAAAATGCTATTGACAACTTAAACGGTCAAAGCTTCATGCAAAGAAACATTACTGTTAATGAAGCTCGTCCTCGTGAGGAAAGACCTCAGAGAGAAAGACGCTCTTACAACGACAGAAACTAATTTTCTGAACTAAGAAAAAAACCCGCCGAAAAGCGGGTTTTTTTATGCCCATTTTTTACTTTTCATGGCGAATGGGATATTTGTTCAACTCGGCGGTTAAATCGCTTTAAAAACGAAAAAAACATGTTAGAAGAGGTAAAAGGAATCAATTCACTTGCATCATCTGTTTTCCAAATTAATAAAGAAAAGGGATTTTGGGATCAAGAGAGAAATATTGGTGAAATGCTAATGCTTGTAACCAGCGAATTGGGTGAAGCCATGGAAGCACATCGCAAGGGAAAGTTCTCCAATTGGAATTTGTACGAAACAGACTGCCAATCAAACTCCAGCAATGAAGCCTTCAAGCAACACATCAAAGATTCTTTTGAAGATGAAATAGCTGATGCCTTTATTCGGCTCTTGGATTTATCGGCAGGTTTAGGAATAGATCTTGAAAAGCATTTGGCTGCTAAAATTCAATTCAACAAAAACAGACCACACTTACACGGCAAAAACTATTAGTCTTTGCGCTTTAATTTCTTCTTTTGAGAAGCCGACATTTTATTGATTCGGTTATAATAACCCGTTTTACTAGCTGGTACAAAAATAGCTAAACGTTGCCCCGCCTTAATTTTATTTCGTTTGATTTTATTCCATTTCTTCAGGTCGGCTGCACTTACATCAAACCAATCTGCAATATCTGTTAAAATCTCACCGCGTTTAACCGTATAAGATATCTTTTTGATTTTTTCCTTTTTCTCAGGCTTATCCGCATTCTTTACCTCTTGGGTACTTTCTCCCGCTTCTGGATCTTTTTCAATGGCGATAGGCTGGAATTCTGTTTGATTGATTGGTCTATAAACAGAATCTTTTAACAAAGAAAACTTGGCCGCTTTATCGCTTGGAATTCGGATATAATAGGGATCTTGAGCATAAGGAATGATGTCTTTTCTAAAGCTTGGATTCAACTCCCTAATTAACTCTAAAGGAATATCTAAAGAATTGGAAACTTGTTGGAAAGACAACCATTTGGGCACCCAAACAGTATCACATACTGGATAATTGATGGGCTCAATAATTTTTATACCGTGTTCTTTGTAGTAATTCAAAATATATACCGTAGCAATAACCTTTGGATATAAGTCTCTGCAATAGGATGGCATTACCTTATAAATATCCCAAAAATAAAGGCTATTTCCAGCGCCATGTATAGATTTATTCAATTGAACAGGGGAACAACCATAAGCAGCAATTGCTAGTGGCCACGACTTATAAATACTAAACAAATCTTTGAAATGTTGCGCCGCAACCTGACTAGATTTTACAGGATCTCTGCGCTCGTCTACATAGGTGTTTACCTTTAGTTTGTACATCTTACTAACCTGGTACATCATCATCCAAATACCGCTAGCACCATTGGCATTAACTGCTGCTGGATCGAGTAAAGAGGCTGTTGCAGCAAGGTATTTCAAATCACTTGGTAAACCTTTTTGTTTTAGACTTTTTTCTATTAGCGGAAAATAGAACTTACTTCTGCTAACCAATAATTTTATTTGTTCTGGATTGGCTAAATATTGCTCAATAAATGGTTTTGCTGAGGGGTGATAATTGATTTCCAAACCAGTTTTCAAAGCAGCTAAACGGCTTTGATAAACCTCATCTTGACCATTAACAGCCGCAAATAGATTTCCTGTGATAAAAACCAGGAAAAAAGACAAAATAAAAATTACGCTATTCTTTCTCAACACCATTCCCGCAAGCTAAGTCGCTATTTTTAAGAGATTAAAAAAAGTAATTAAGATGTTAACAGGAAAAAGCCCTGTTGTGACCAATCAAAAATCCTTAAATCAGACTGTTTGAAATGGCCAATAATTCTGCATCTTCAAACCTCCTGCCCATCAACTGAATTCCAATTGGCAGGTTTTCGGAATTATTCCCGAAAGGAACTGATACCGCAGGATTACCAGCAATATTAGCATGAACGGTAAAAATATCAGCCAAATACATGGCCAAAGGATTGGCAGATTTTGCCCCAACCTCAAAGGCTACTGTTGGCGAAGTAGGTGAAATGATGAAATCAAAATCTTTGAAAATTTCTTCTGTTTTATTTTGAACCAGTCTTCTCACTTTTTGAGCTTTGCTGTAATAAGCATCGTAATAACCAGATGAAAGAACAAAAGTTCCCAACATAATTCTGCGTTTTACTTCGGCACCAAAGCCCTCAGAACGCGACTTACGAATAGTAGAGTCTAGGTCTTTAATGTCCTTACTTCTATAGCCATAATGCATTCCCGCAAATCGACTCAAGTTGGAGGAGGCTTCGGCTGTAGTAAGGGTATAGTAAACAGGAATCATATAGTTCAAATAAGGGAAACTGATGGCTTCCACTTCATGGCCTAATGATTTTACTTTTTCAATGAATTCAAGTGTCCTTGCTTTCACTTCTGGATCAATTCCTTCCGCTTCCAAAGTTTCTTGGATATAACCAAATTTCCTCTTAGCAGGACTTGCTAATCCGATGAAATTGCCAACAAGTTTACTTGATGCAGTAGCATCATGCTCATCTGCACCAGCAATAACCTCCATTATAATTTGGGCATCTGAAAGCGAATGGGTAATGGGCCCA
>JBMLPO010000337.1:0-4905 GCA_049242065.1 Bacteroidia bacterium | reverse complement strand
GAATTCCTCCTCAACGTCAGAGTGATATCAAACAAAGAAAGAAAATCATCGTTTGTGAAAACTGTGGTCGTGTTCTTATTGATTCTGCTTTATCTGATGAAATTTCAGAAGAGGTTAAAATCTAAAAAATTAACATTTATATTGAAGCCGCGTTTCGCGGCTTTTTTTTTGCTTAATCTATGAGAAAACTCTTGTTAATTATCTGTTTATTTGGGGCAATTGCAACTCAAGCATCAGATTATTATGAGTTCAACAAGCGCTTACTCCTTGCACAAGAAGAAATTTCCAAACTAAAACTGCAATCAGCCAAGGCTATCATAATAAATGAAATCAAACACAATCCAAATAACTTAGCCAATGAATACTATTTGAATTATATCGAATGTTATCAAGTATTAATTGGTCAAGATAAGAAAGATTATATAACCTATAAATCCAAAGTTGAAGAACGAATTGAACGCTTTGAAAACTGGAACTCGATAAGTCCTGAAAAACAAATTGCACTGACCCAATTTCATCTGCAGGAAG
Organism: Bacteroidia bacterium; assembly: GCA_049242065.1. Classification (GTDB taxonomy): domain Bacteria; phylum Bacteroidota; class Bacteroidia; order UKL13-3; family UKL13-3; genus CAISCU01. The sequence continues at coordinate 4,377 of JBMLPO010000337.1, read as the reverse complement.
GATTTACAAAAATTCTATTTAATGAATACATTGGAGCGGCCCTCAGCTTCAGAACAGCTTTTAAAACCTGCAAAACTCTTTATGAAAAAGAGCCTAAAAACCTAACAAACCAAAAGAACTATGGACTACTTTATTCGGCAATAGGAACATTTCCGGAGCAATATAAATGGGTACTTAGGTCAATAGGACTAGAAGGAAACTTCAAATCAGGGCTTGATATTTTAGCTAATTTTATAGATTTAGCTGAATCAAAAAACGAACTCAAAGTTGAATACGCAGAAGCTTTGTTTGGATATTCTTATCTAATGTTAAATTTTGGAAAAAGCAAAAAAGAAACATGGGATTTCATCAAAAGACATACTCCTAATTATTCAGATAATTTAGCACAAACCTACTTAAGAGCGCTAACCGCTGAGAAATGTTATCAGTCGGAAGAATGCATTAAAGTAATCAATAGAAAGCCAAACGGTAATGATTATGAACAAATCAACTTATTAGACTATTTATTGGGATCAGCCAAATTAAACCTGCTCGAAATGGATGCAGATATTTGGTTGAAAAAATATGTAAGTTTCGCTAGCTCTAGTTTCTTGAAAAAAGAGGCATATAGAAAATTGTCTTGGCATGCTTTATTGAATGGCAACAAAGAAAAATTCAAAATTTACCGACAGTTATCAATTAAGTATCATTCAAACTCCATCGAAGAACAAATAATTACTAAAGACCTTGAAAGTAATATTTTTCCAAATAAAAACCTCATCAAAGCACGTCTGTATTTTGATGGAGGGCTATTTAAAAAATCTATTCAATGTTGCCTAGCTATACAGGCCAATGAACTATTAAGTAGCTACCAAAAAATTGAATTGGAATACCGTTTAGGAAGAAATTTCCAAGAATTGGAATTAGATGCCCAAGCAAGATTTCACTTGAAAAAATGTTTAGAAATTCCCAACCCACCTTCTACATATTTAGTTCCAAACGCATGCTTACAATTGGCGTATATATTTGAAAAAAATGGAGATCTTTCTTCAGCAAAATCATACTTACAGAAGGTTTTTACTTATAAGAATTACGAATACAAACAAAGCATTTATCAAGAGGCAAAGAATAGCTTATTGAATTTGAAATAATCAGCCTAAACTTTTCTCCATATTTTATAATAAAATATTAATTAAATTTACGGGTGATTTATTTACAAATTGTATCCTTAAATACTGCAGAAATATCACCAAATAAGCTAAAACAAGATTTCCTGATTTGGGAATAAACAAGCATTAATTATCCCATATTGAGAAATTTAAATTTCTTAATTTACATATTTTCTGCATTTTAATTGTTGGCATTATTTCTGATTTAATATGATTACCATGAAAAAACTTTTGTTATTATTTATAATTACAGGAATTATATCGTCTTGTAAAAAAACCTTAGAAAACCAAGCCAATAATGGTTCTAAAACACCACAAGAATTTGTCACTGATATCAATGATATGATAGTGCCTGATAATTTCGATTACAAGACCACACATGAAGTAAACCTTAAGGTTCAATTGTTAACCAATAACGATGAAGCACTAAAGGGAATTCGTGTTGATTTTATGGATAAATCGCCAGAAGATGGTGGTATCATTTATGCTACTGGGATAAGTGATGCGAATGGATATGTGGACATTAACAAAGAATTACCAACAGATGTAACTGAAATTATCATTAATACTGATTACCTTGGACTTCCAAACAATCTTATTGGAAAAGTAGTAGCAGGTAAATTAAATGCTACAATTGGAGGTACTACTCCCCAAAAATTATTTACTGCCGATACGAGGAATAACTATCCAAGAGCCCCATTGGGAAAAAATGCAAGTAAGTTCTCTCGAAAACTTGGAACTTGGGACAACAATGGAAGACCTAACTATTTGATGCCAACTAGAGACAATATTTCTCAAACTTTCTTAAATGATGTGAATGTTTCTTTGCCAGAGAGGAGACCAGTTCCTCAATACAATCCTGAATATCTTGCCAACAATAAAGAACGCAATCTTATTTTGAAAGAAATGTGTGATGTTTGGGTAACCTTTGTAGCAGAAGGTGCTGGTTACCAAAATTCATTAATGTTTTTCGTTTATAATAGAAACAACAAACCAACCAATATTTCTCAGATCGATTCCTTCTACCATGTTTTCCCAAATGCTTCTTTTAATGGAAGTGGCGGAGCAATGACTTCTGGTGATAAAGTTTATATCGGAAGATTCGGTGCTGATACTTGCATTGGATTTGCAATTGCGTCTAATGGTTGGAATGGTTCTACTAGAACTGTAGGAATGGGTTATAATTTATATACAACAATAAAAGAATTGAACCCTGAATCTAATCCAGCAAAAGCAGAACATGTGGTTTTGTTGTATGACAATCCAACCGAAAGATTCTTAATTGGATTTGAAGATTTAAATAGAAGCAGTGGAAGTTCAGATGATGACTTTAACGATGCAATTATTTACGCAACTGCAAATCCTGTAAGGGCAATCGAAAAAGAAAACTATGTTCCTACAACACAAGCTAAAGATACTGATGGTGATTCTGTAGATGATGAGTTTGATGAATATCCAACAGATAGAGATAGAGCTTACAATGTTTATTATCCATCAGAAAATATTTTTGCAACTGTAGCATTTGAAGATTTATGGCCAAGTAAAGGAGATTATGATTTAAATGATGTGGTAGTAGATTTTCAATACCAAGCTGTAACAGATGCTTCAAACCGAACCAAGGATTTAAAAGCAAAATATAAATTAAGAGCAGCTGGTGGTATTTTTAGAAATGGATTTAGTGTAGAATTACCTTTTAATGTTTCTGAAATTGCCTCTGTAACCGGAAATTCCCAAGGTATTGAAGCTGGTTCTACCAAAGCCATTTTAAAAGTTTTCAGTAACTCAAAAGCATTAATATCTGGATATAATACCATGTTAGGTGTTAAGTTCATAGAGACTGATACCATCAGAAGTACAGTCACACTTACTAACTCAAAAACGATTACTTTAGGTAATTTTAATCCTTTTATTTATGTGGATGAGCCTGGTAAAGGAAGAGGATATGAAGTTCATTTAACTGGTCAGACACCAACTGCATTGGTTAATAGTGCGGTGCTTGGAACCAATGCCGATGCTACTACAGTTTCAAAAGGCATTTATTACAAAACCAAAAATAACCTACCCTTTGCAATTGCTACTCCTGAAAGATTTGAATACCCATGGGAAAAAACTCAAATAGTTTTAACTCATTTAAGATTTGCCTCATGGGCACAAAGCGGAGGATCTAGTTATACAGATTGGTATAAAAACAAATCTGGTTACAGAGATGCTTCTAAATTTTATGTAAAGCCGTAATTTGAAGAATATGATTTATGAAAAGCAAAATAAGGTAATCTTAGTGGATGATGACCCAATTAACAATTTGGTTACCAAAAGATTGCTTCAACGAATCAACCCTCAAATGGAAATTATGGATTTTACCAATAGTGTGAGTGCTTTAGAATATTTAAAATCGAGCAGGTTTGATTTAATCCTGCTCGATATTAATATGCCTGAAATGAATGGCTGGGATTTTCTTAAAGAACTAGAATCAGCAGGAAATAAGACCCCAGTGCTCATTCTTAGTTCCTCCATCGACCCTCATGATCATTTGAAATCCATCCAACATCAATCAGTTAGAGGTTTTTTGAGAAAACCTTTACTGAATTAGATTTTTTGTATCAATTTTAAGGTCGTATTTTCGCTGACTTTATAATTATGGAAGCAAACATTCATTTAAGTGAGCCTGAAAGAATACGCCGTCAAAAACTGAGCGATTTATTGGCAATGGGTATCAATCCTTTCCCAGCAGAAGAATTCCCTGTTAATTTTTTATCAACTGATATAAAATCAAATTACCCTGATAACAAGGAAGATGAGAAATGGAAAAGTGTATGTGTTGCAGGAAGGATTATGAGTGTAAGAGATATGGGAAAAGCTGCATTTGTTGTTATTCAGGATGATGCAGGAAGATCCCAAATTTATGTTAGAAGAGATGATATATGCCCCAATGAAGATAAAACACTTTACGATATAGTATTCAAAAAGCTACTTGATATTGGCGATATTATTGGAATTAAAGGATATGTTTTTACAACAAAAACAGGAGAAACTTCTATTCATGCACAAGAACTTCAAATCTTAAGTAAAGCTTTACGTCCTTTACCAATTGTAAAAGAAAAAGAAGGTGAAACTTTTGATGCTGTAACTGATCCAGAGTTCAGATACAGACAACGATATGCCGATTTAATTGTAAATCCGCATGTAAAAGACACCTTCATGAAAAGATCTTTGATGATAAAAACCATTA
>JBMLPO010000336.1:0-9882 GCA_049242065.1 Bacteroidia bacterium | reverse complement strand
CATTCTATCTTGCCCCATCATATCCCCAGGATGTACGAAAATACACATGCCTAATTTTTCAGCAGTTTCATAAAATGGATAATAGTATTCATCATCTAAATTTCTATGTTCTATATGGGTTCCAATTTCCACACCAGGTAAATTCAATTCATGCTTACATCTTGAAAGTTCCTGACATGCCAAGTCAATATCCTGCATGGGCAATGTTCCTAAACCCACAAAGCGTGTAGGATAAGTTTCTTGGATTTTAGCAACATGGTCATTGTAATATTTAGACCATTCCAAAGTATGTTCTGGCTGAGCCCAATAATAAAACAATACAGGTACAATAGACAAAGCCATCATTTGAACTTGGTGTTTATCCATGTGTTCTATAATAGACTCTGGGTTCCAACACAATTCGTCGATGGCTCTAAAAAATGTCCCATCTGCCTTCATCATATTGGCCCTGCCTGGTTGGTAATGATCCAAGTAGATAAAGTCGTTGCCATACCCATATTTGTCTTTTAGGTTGGGCATAAACTGGGGCAGAATATGGGCGTGAACGTCAATTTTACTGAAGGGGCTCATCTTGGTTTGGGTTTGTTGGCAAATTAAGTAAAAGACAAACAAACCTAGAAACATTCAAATCTTTATCAAAAAAAAGTCCTTTAAGAAACTGATTCTTAAAGGACTTGATAAGTTGTATTAAAAGGAATTAATATCCATCACCATCTAGTATATTTCCTAAACCACCAAGTAGACCGCCTTCTTCACGTCTTCCTCCAACGGAACCATAGCTTAAGATTCTACCTGCTAATCTAGAAATTGGTAAGGATTGAATCCAAACTTTTCCAGGACCTCTTAAGGTTGCATAAAAAACACCTTCGCCACCAAAGAGTGTATTTTTAATGCCTCCAACAAATTGAATATCGTAATCTACTTCTCTGGTAAAGGCAACAATACAACCAGTATCTATCTTTAAAATTTCGCCTGGTTTTAATTCTCTTTCTTCAACATGTCCACCTGCATGCAAGAAGGCTAATCCATCACCTTCTAGTTTTTGCATGATGAATCCTTCGCCACCAAATAAGCCTGTTCCTAGTTTTTTCTGAAACTCTATTCCTACACTCACTCCTTTGGCAGCGCATAAGAATGAGTCTTTCTGACAAGTTATTTTACCCCCTAAACGATACAAATCCATTGGGATAATTTTTCCAGGATAAGGAGAGGCAAAAGTGACTTGTTTCTTTCCAGAACCCATATTGGTATAAGCCGTCATGAATAAACTTTCTCCTGTCAATAATCGTTTCCCTGCCGACATTAACTTGCCAAAAATTCCACCTTGTTGCTGAGATCCATCACCAAAGATGGTATTCATTTCAACACCTTCATTCATCATCATAAAACTTCCTGGCTCTGCCATAACAGTTTCTTGAGGATCTAATTCAATTTCTACACATTGCATTTCACTACCAAAAATGCGGTAGTCGATTTCATGATTTGAGATCATATGATTTAAAATTTTGCTTCGAAAATATTGTATTATTTTAGAATGATAAAATAGATTTGATAAGGGGATATTTTATTGTAAAAGCGGAAAATTTCAGTGTTGCCTTAGTTTGTTTTAGGTATTCCTTAAATAGCTTGAATTTGTCAAAATAAATAGATAATAGCTATGAAATAATTTGAATGATTCGGATTAGAATGGAATCAATCATAATTTGTAATCAGTTGATTTGTAGTCGATTTTTATAGCTAACCCCATAAAAAACAAAAACCCGACTGTTTGACTTTCATCAGGGACAACCGGGATAACGAATCAAAGGTAACACTTCTTTTCGAATTTCCTAATATTGATTCTAAAAAAGAATAAAGTATGAATCAACATGAATTTGAAATTGCAATTTCAAAGGCCCGTTTTGAAAAATATTTAATAGTTTCAAACCATGATTTTGATAAAGCTTTTCAATTATACATATTAAACTTAGAATTATCGAAATCCATATTTGGTATTCTATCTATTTATGAAATCACGCTGCGTAATGCAATAAATTATCACTACATTAATTATTTAAATGATGAAAATTGGATTGTAAATCAATGTAAAGAAGGAGGAATTTTTAATAGACCAAATGATCCGAATCAATATTATTCATTAAAAAAAATAAAAAAGGTTCAAATGAAATTAAATCAAAAATGTTCTAACGACAGATTGGTTGCAGAATTGAGCCTTGGATTCTGGGTATATTTATTTGCATCTTATCAATTTAAGGCAGGAGGGCAGAATCTTCATCAAATATTTATCAATAGACCTAAAGGGACTAAGCCCAAAACTCTGTTTTATGAATTAAACCAAATTAGGTTACTTCGAAATAGAATTGCTCATCATGAAGCCATTTGTTTCAATAAAAAATCCGATTTAAATCCATTATTTCTTCAACCCAATATGGAATTCATTATCAAACATTTTTATTGGCTAGCAAAAGATGAACTGCTAGTCAAAATGAAGATTTATGACTATCAGCAACATGTTCATAGCATTATTCATTTTTACGATTCAATTAAATCACCCATTCAATCCAATTTTTATGCTATTTGAGTAGTTTTTTTAACTATTTTAAAGTTTCAATTGTAAAATCTCTTAAAATTTTCTTTATTCGTGTTATGCGCACAGCAATGGTTGTAGGAATGTCGGGACATACCGGCAAGAAATTAATTGAGAAACTTTTATTAAGTCGAACTTACAGAAGGGTTATTACGCTTTCACGCAGAGAAGATAGAAAGTTGAAAAATATTCACCTGATCAAACATATTGTTGACTTCGGAAATTTGGAGCCGCATAGAGAAGTATTTGAATCTTGCGATGAGGTTTTTTGTTTATTGGGCAAAGATTATGTAAATGCCAAAGTACAAACAGAAATAGAACAGTTGGTTTATAATTATCCAATTGAAGTAGCTCGAATGGCAAAGGCTGTGGGCATTAAGCGGTTTTTGCTATTGAATCCAACTATCGAGAAATTGAATTCTTCCGACCCAGAAATGCGACTTAGAAAACAATTGGAAGAAGAGATACTACAAATGGGTTTTGAAGATTTTCATGTGGTGAGAATTGGTAAAATACAAAAGCCTAAACACTGGATTACACTCAGAAGAAAATGGTTGAACTTTGTAAAATTCACTAGAAAAATGATGGGTAAAAGTCCGGATGGATTTCATTCCATTCCTGCGAATATCTTGGCAGATGAAATTTTTCAGTGGGCAAATTCTCAACCAGATTTATTGAAAGAACACTAATATTGCTGCATGAAAACAGCATTGGTAATTGGTTCAAACGGACTAATTGGAAGACATTTATTATTTGAATTGATTAAAAGTGATAGGTATGCTAAAATTATTGCTCTTACTCGAAAAGACCTGATTATATCGCATCCTAAATTACAGCAAGAAATTATTTCATTCGATCAGTTAGATGAAAATGCCGCTTATTTTCAGGTGGATGATGTTTTCTGTTGCATTGGAACTACCAAAGCCAAAACTCCTGATCCTAACAATTACCGTAAAATCGACCATGATATTCCAGTGAATATTGGAAAAATTTGCCTTAAAAAAGGAGCTAAACAATATTTAATGGTTTCATCAATGGGAGCTGATATCAATTCTTCTATTTTTTATTCGAAATTAAAAGGTGAAACAGAAAGAGATTTGGCTCATTTAGGATATGAATCATTTCATGCCATTAGGCCTTCATTGTTATTAGGAGATAGAAAAGAACAAAGAATAGGGGAAAGTATTTTTAAGTTGATTGCCAAACCTATCAATTTGTTTTTAATGGGTCCATTAAAGGCTTATAAAGCCATCGAAGGAATTCAAGTTGCGAAGGCATTATTGGCTATTGCTGCATTAGAAAAAAAAGGAAATCATACTTGGATGAACAATCAATTGTTTGATTATGCAGATACTTTAAAAAAGTAAATCACCAAACCTATTCCTATCATTCCAATTCCAAGCCATTCTCTTTTCGATAACTTTTCTTTAAAGATAAAAAATCCTGCTAGCAAGGAATAGGGGAAGAAGGCCAATTGCATAAAACCCATCAGATTTAAATTAAACTTGGTATAACTAATATTCAATAATACAGAACCACTTATGGTGAAAATTGCTACCAGCGCGAGTTTCCAAGTGTTTTTTAATTCAGATTTTATCTTTGTTTCTTCATTTATAATAAATGGAAAACTGCCAATTAATAATACCAATTCAGATATAAAAGTACTCATAGATGCGGAGGTAAATTGCAAAGGAAACGACAACAATGCATAACCAAATCCCCATGAAATGGCACTGCTTATAGCCCACATCAACCCATCTTTATTCTGCAAGCCTTTCCATTGAATGATGATTCCTAGTACACAAATTATTGATGCTAGATAGAACCAAATTCCAGGTAATTTCTGTTCAATAATTCCTGCTATCAAATAATGAATCATCGCTCCTGCAACTCCAATAATCGCCACATTTACAAAATGAATTTTCTGTAAGGCTTTGATGTATGCATACAATCCAAAAGCATTTAAAACAGAACAAGCTAGTAATTCTAATAAGGTATTTTGGTCTGGTATTAAAAAACTGTGATCGAATACAGGAATCAGTATCAATGCAAACAAAACAGAAAATATACTTCTTATAAAAATGAGTCGTGCAGCTGAGTACTGTAGACTTCCTAGTTTAATAAAAACATCTGCTAGAAAATAAAGAGAATTAACCAATAAAGAAAAGTAAAAAGCTTCCATTAGGTATTCAGTTTTTCTAATTCCTTGTTATAGTCATACTGCAAATCTTCATGTAAAGTTGAGATGCTTTGTTCTATTCTTTTGATTTGCCTTTGGTACAAATTAGCCAGAACATGATGACCCTGTAAGTTTATTCCAAGCTCTTTCATTTCTATGCAAAAATGTACCAGTAATTCAATACAAGTGGTAGTCAATCCTGAATATTTAATATGGTTATTACAAACCTTTAAAGCCTTACGGATGGTCTTTTTTGCTAAATAGTTTGAGCCAGTATTGGTGTCTGAAAAAATCTCTGATATTTCTGCTTTTACTTGCTGTACATAATTGTCTTCATCTGCTCTCTCATACAAGAGATAATTGAGTAGTGCTTTGTTATCCACTTTAAATTTAGCCATACGCAGAATGATTTCCTCCATCTCTGCTGGGTCTAAATTCTTCATCGATTTTCTGATATCATTTAAGCTAGCTGCTTTCAATTTGCTTTTTTGTTTGGATGCAATTACTTTATAAATACTTGAAAACAAAAGTAAAAGATACAGTCATATTTGAAGCCAACTGAAAACTAAGTTTAAATGTTTTAGGTCTTTTGAATTTTTTGTACCTTTCTTTTTTTATGAGCTTTATTTTATCCAAGTCAACCTATTTATATGGATGTCAGTGCCCCAAACGTCTATATTACCATAAGTTTAAAAGTGAATTAAGGAATCCCTTAGATGAGGGTCAGGAATTTATCTATCAGCAAGGAACTGACATTGGTGTGCTTGCACGTGATTTATTCCCGGATGGTATTGATTTAAGTCCTGAAAATGCTTTTTCTTATCCTCAAGCCGCTGTAAAAACAGAAAAGGTCTTAGATACTTATTATGTATTATACGAACCTACATTTATTGCAAATGGAGTGATGTGCGCGCTTGATATCATGGTAAAAAAACAAAATAAATGGTATGTATATGAGGTTAAATCTAGTACCTCTGTTAAATCGCAACACATAGATGATGCAGCATTGCAATATTGGGTACTAAAACAAAAAGGTCTTGAAATAGCAGATTTCTCTATAGTTTATGTAGATAATACTTATGTAAAAAACGGACCTTTTGAAGTGGGAAAATTTTTTGCCAGTCAGAGTGTTTTAAAAGAAATCAAAAAGCAGCAACACCAAGTTGAAACAGCTATTGGATCATTAAAAAAAATGTTGCTAAGCAAAGTTGAACCAATTCGGAACATTGGACAGCATTGCTTTTCGCCCTATGAATGTGATTTTACCCAGCATTGTTGGAAAGACTTTCCTCAAGAGAATTCGGTATTAGATTTGAGTAATGGTGCAGGTTGGAGTTTTTTTGAAGAAGGAATTTATGCCATGAAGGATATCCCTTCTGAAGCCCATTTACCACCTCGAGCGCAGTTTCAGTTAGATGCTTTTAAAAAGAATGAAAGTGTAATCAACAGAGCTGCAATCAAAGAGTTTGTTCAAGCCTTGGTTTATCCTTTGTCTTTTTTTGATTTTGAAACTTATCAGCCAGCTATACCTGAATACAATGGCATGAAACCCTATCAACGGATACCATTTCAATACTCTCTTCATCAACAAAAAAATAAAAAATCAGCCCTTTTACATTTTGAATTTTTGGGCGATGGAGAGCAGGATCCTAGAGAAAAATTGATTCAACAAATGCTCAATGATTTAGGCAAAAAGGGCAGTATCATTACTTATAATATGTCGTTTGAAAAAAGTGTGATATTGGAGCTCAGTAGAATGTTTCCTAAATATGAAAATGATTTATTGGCTTTGGTTGATAGAATGAAAGATTTGATGTTACCTTTTCAACAGCGTTGGTACTATCATCCAGATTTAAAAGGTTCACATAGCATCAAAACCATTTTGCCACATCTCATTCCCGACTTAAGTTATGCATCATTAGCCATTCAGGAAGGAGGAACTGCAAGTCTGGTATATGGTCAGTTGAAAACACAGAGTCCGATAATAGCTGAGCAACAAAGGAAAGCACTTTTAGCGTACTGTAAGTTGGATACTTACGCGATGGTGAGGATATTGGAAAGATTGAGAGAATTGGTATAATTATTTCTTACTCAAATACAAAATTCTTTCATTCAAAACACCATCAATGGTTGCGGTGCCTACTAATTTTACTTTGGATCCACTGATAAGAGAGGTATTGTATTTTTGCGAAAGCCAATCTGGTTCACTGATGGTAATGGTTGCAGTGGCTCCAGACCAAGTAATGGCATAATCATCTCCTGCTATACTCAAGATGCCACTCGATTTATCTGAATTAAACAAATAAGTTCCATTGTTGACCAAGGATTCTACTCTGGTTCTTTTGCCACTAATGCTTACCTCATTTAATAAAACACTATCTCGGTTCCAAGTACCAATAAAATCACTAGCACTGAGCGATTGATCTTCTGGGATTAAATCTGTATCCTTCTGACAGGATAGGAAAAATAAACTGAAACAACAGAATAAAATGAGTGTAGATTTTTTCATGATTTTAGTTTTGCAAAATAAATGCCAAAATTAATATTTCCTTTGCGCCAATGAACAAAGGTATTTATTTACTTCTGGGTTCCAATATGGGCAATGCTTCAAAGCATTTATCGGATGCTATTAACCACATCAAACAATTGGATTTGCAGGTTGTAGCAGAATCATCTGTTTACAAAACAGCTGCTTGGGGTAAAACCGACCAGCACCCTTTTCTCAATCAGTGTTTGGCAGTGGAAAGCAATATGAGCCCAGAGACTTTATTGTCATCCTTATTACAAATAGAAAAGGAAATGGGCCGTGTGAGAATTGAAAAATGGGCTGAGAGAATCATTGATATTGATATCCTTTTTTATCATGATTTAATAATGGAAACCAATAGTTTACAAATTCCCCATCCTCATCTACATGAGAGAAGATTTACCTTGGTTCCACTATGTGAAATAGCTCCCCAAATGCTACATCCAAAACTTGGAATTAGTGCATTAGAGATGTTAAGCTTATGTGCAGATTCACTCGACGTGGAAAAATTGTAAGTAGCATTTCAAGTTTCCTACACAAATTGCAATCTTGAATCAAGCAGAAATACCATATTCTTTTATTGCCATTGAAGGTAATATTGGCTCAGGCAAAACCAGTCTGGCCAAGCAGCTTGCTGCCGAATTGCAGGCTAGATTGGTATTAGAAGAATTTGAAGACAACTCTTTTCTACCCAAGTTTTATAAGGATGCCAGAAGGTATGCCTTTCCATTGGAAATGAGTTTTCTGGCAGCGCGATTTAATCAATTAAAAGGGCAGTTAAACGAACAAGATTTATTCAATAAGTACACCGTTTCTGATTATTTATTTGCTAAATGTTTATTGTTCTCTAAAGTTAATTTAGATGAAGATGAATATGAATTGTACTCGAAAGTATTTGGCATCATACAATTGCAATTGCGTAAACCCGACTTATTGGTATATATACACAATCCCATTGAAAAGTTATTGTGGCAAATAAAAAATAGGGGAAGGGCTTATGAACAAGAAATTTCATCAGACTATTTAGAAAGTCTTCAGACGGCTTATTTCGAATATTTGAATCAGCAGAACGACCAACGGATTTTGATATTAGACTGTAGTGCATTGGATTATGTGAACCGAGAACAAGATTATTTACTCATCAAAGAAGCCATTTCTCAAAATTATGAAATGGGGATTCATACATTAGTTTTAAAATGAAGCCTGTATTTACTTTACATTATTTGCCTTGTATAGCTTGGTTTCAATATGCACTTTCTTTTGAAACTATATGTATTGAAGCATTTGAAAATTATCAGAAGCAATCCTATAGAAGTCGTTGCAAAATTTTATCTGCCAATGGAATTCAAGTTTTGAATATTCCTGTAAAACAAATTTCTGGTGAGAAAACCTTCATCAGTAAAATTCAAATTGATGAAGAAATAGATTGGAGAAAGCAGCATTGGCAAAGTTTGGTTTCTGCTTATGGTAAATCGGCTTATTTCTTGCACTATAAAGATACATTTGAAGCATATTATAAAAAGGGTTCAACTAACTTGTTTGAATTTAATTTAGGTCTGATTAACTTGGTAAGTAAACTTTTGAAACTGCCTTTGAATATTGAGTTTACAAGCGAATATCATAAAGATTTAGGATTGGAATGGGATTATAGAAATAAGTTTATAGCTAAGAATAAGAATCCCGAAAACGAATTATTAAATCATAAAAAGTATTGGCAGGTTTTTGAAGAAAAATTCGGATTCATTGCCAATTTAAGCATCCTAGATTTGTTATTTAATTTGGGTCCAGATGCGAAAGGTGTATTGTTAAAATTAAATTAGGTTGATTCTTGAGTCCCTCAGAATCTAAGGTTTTATTTAGAATGAATTTCAAATGTGTATTTACGAAATACTCCTTTATTTGATTTTCTCTAAAATAATTTTTTTCATTTGGGTCACTTCATCCTTAGTAAAACCATGAGCTTGAATATTGCCTTCACCTGTTGTTTCAACGATGATTGTTGAAAAGCCAATAACAGGGCAAATGAGTTCAACAGAAGAAACCCTATTAAAAGGAATGGTTTTTTCTTCACCACTAAAAATACCTGGAATTTTAAAAGTAATACCTAACTCATCAATCTGAATTTGATTAGGAAAAATGCGGTTTCCTGCGGTTAGTCGAGAGGCTGTGAAACTGATCATGTATTAAAAATAAAGATGAAGGTACATTCATTTGATTAAACGATGAAAAAAGAAAATAATTCATTTTCCTAAGTTTAAATCAGTCATCATAAAGTATTTGCGGGGAATGCCTATTTCCCTGCCGATGCTTATGGCTTTACTTTAGGATATTATGAAGGCGATTACCAAATGATAGGAAACATGGCCCAAAGTGAATCGTTTGTGAGTGCTACTGCAGGCTCAAGTGCAGGCAACCAAAGCCCTAATTTATACAATGGCAATATTAGAATGATGTCGGTGGCTATTAGACAATTTGGTGTTTACCCACTATTAAATAGTTACCGTTACGACCAATTAAATAGGTTGGTGAGTAGTACCAGTTATAATCAGTTTGATAGTGTGGCTAATGCTTATCCAAACAATGCAACAG
>JBMLPO010000335.1:0-2561 GCA_049242065.1 Bacteroidia bacterium | reverse complement strand
TGTACCCGAATTTCCATTTGCCTCTAGATTACCATTTACATATAATCTAATTTGCCCGGTGGATTTTTCACGAGTCATGGCAATATGGTACCATTTTCCATTATTTACACTGGTATTAGAATACAATGTTGGATCTTGACCATTTGAACCCAAACCAAAAGTTATTTTATCACCCACCAAGGCATTTCTATAATCACCAGGTGCACCACCTATTTCCATATCCACAACACCAGTTCCTGTAATATGTCCAGAGTAACCAACTTGATTAGTTTTCATCCAATATTCGATGGTAAAATCACCTGATATTGGACGAGGTATGGTGGCATAGTCATTGGTTCCATCAAACTTCAATGCATTTCCTGGAGGTGTGTATTCTAGTTTAACTATTTTAACATTTGAAGGAGCACCCTCACTTGAATAAGGTTTACCTGACTGATTGGCTCTAATTCTGCAATAAAAAGTACTAGGTGCCAAACCATCAACTGTAAAAGATGTCTGTCCACCTGAAACATTAAAAGGCGAACCAGAAATGGGAGCGGTGAAATTTGAGCTCAATGAAATATCAACAAAATAATTGCTGACAACACCAGTAGAAGGTGCGGTCCAATTGAGTTTAAATCCATTAGGAGTAATTTCAGTAGGTTCCAATTGTGTAGGAACCACCATGGCATAACTTTGAACAAAGTTGGTATTCAAAGCCTCCAATTCCATGTTATAAATTCGTGCATTGGCCTTGCTCACTGACTTATCAATTACATAGGTTTGGTCATAATTTTGAGCACCACCCACACCATTATCAAAATCTAAGTACAATTTCAAACCAATTGCATTGGGATCAATAGGTGCTTTCATGGCAGCATTAATTTGCTCAGAGGTTCTTGCGTTATACCAAATTCTTATCTCATCTAAACTTCCTTGATAGTTCCCTGGATAGCAATACAATGCACCAATATCTATGGAATTACCTACACCTTGAGAAATTACGCCATTAGAATTGTTATTAGCACGGACCACACCATCGATATATACTTTCACATTGATTCCTTCTCTAACCCAAGCAACATGATGCCATCTTCCATCATTCACTTTTGTATTAGGGTCTGTATTTATTTGCATCAATTGGGTGCGGGAAGCATTATCAAGTTCATAAAAAAGTGTTCCACTTGCACTCATACCTATATTCCAAAAGTGACCATCTCCACAAGTTTCGCGTTTACTAATTATTTGCAAAGTTTTTGCAGCGCTTGTTTTCATCCAAAATTCAACAGTCCAATTGCTTGTACCAAAGTTTCCAATTGTAGCATTGTCTAGTTTTAACTGGTCGTTTATTCCATCAAATGCCATAGCGTTTCCTGGTGGTGTATAAGGCACATCAACTTGAATTACTCTAGAATACCCACCTTGCTGGATGATATTGGCTTTTGTATTATTAGCTCTAACTCTGTAATAATAAGTTCCACCTATGAGTGTATTAAAAACGCGACTTGTTGCAGTATTAGACAATACATAAGCTGAGGCTATTAAACCAGTGAAATCTTTAGTTGTAGAAACTTCCAATAAATAGTTATTAACCTCACCTATTTTAGATACTTCCCAATTGGCAGTGAATCCTGTTGGATTAACGTCTGTAGCAGCAAGTGCTTTAGGTACAGCAATCGCATAACTTTCTATGAGATTACTTGTAGTACCTGTTAAAGCTGAATTGCTTAAGTTGGCATGGTAAGCACTTGGGCTTTTATCAAAAATAGTAGTGATATGAGTATTATTTGCAGCAGCAACACCTTGATCAAAATTATAGTAAGCAACAATTTTATTTGGTATTACCACGCCCGTATCTCTCATGTCGAGATTGATCTGCTCTTCAGTTAGTGCAGCATTGTAAATTTTTACTTCATCAAAATTACCATTGATAAATTCATTGTAATCCCAACGTCTTCCAATTGACCAATCTTCACTTCCTTTTGGTAAAGTCTGAGTTGTACTTTTTGTTGCAATTAAAGTACCATTTACATAAAGTTTAATTATTGTTTTATCATAGGTCGCTGCTACATGGTACCATTTATTGATATCAAAAGAATATTGAGCACTGGCAGCGGTCCAATTACCATCATGAAAACCACCCCATATTTTATTTTGATGTAAGAAAATAGAAAACAATATATTGTATCCACCAGCACCATTATAATTTTCTGTAACCAGCGCAGGCATTTGTCCTGCATTTGGTAAGGCTTTCAATAAGAACCATGTCTCAACAGTAATTTTACTATCGGCAAATCGATTGTTGATACCTGTTGCATTGTCAATACTTAACAGATCATTACTTCCATCCATACTTAATGCATTTCCTGGAGGAGAATAATTCAGTAAAACACTCATGGTTTCAGATACAGATTCTTGGTTGCTTATTCCTGCAGTTTGAGATCGAACTCTGTAGTAATAAGTACCACTGATTAACCCTGTAATATTTCTTGAATAGGTAAGACTATCTAAGTTAAAAGAAGAACCAGCAACAAGTCCAGTAAATTGTGGATTCGTAGAAATATCTAAAACATAGGAACTAA
>JBMLPO010000334.1:0-6712 GCA_049242065.1 Bacteroidia bacterium | reverse complement strand
CAAATCTTTGTGCAGAACCAACAACCACATCAGCACCCCATTCTCCCGGAGGAGTAAGTAAACTCAAACTCAATAAATCGGCAGCAACAGCAACCATTACATTTTGTTCGATAGCTTTACCCATGAATGCGCTGTAATCAATTACATCACCATTACCAGCAGGGTATTGTATCAAAGCACCAAAATAAGTTTCATCAAAAACGATGGTTTCATGGTTTCCAATAACCAATTCAACACCAATAGGCTCTGTTCTTGTTTTTAAAACATCAATGGTTTGAGGGAAACACAATTCTGAAACGAAAAATTTATTGGCATTTGCCTTTTTTGTTTCAGCAAACAACATATGCATTGCTTCTCCAGCAGCAGTTCCTTCATCTAATAGTGATGCATTGGCAATTTCCATTCCAGTCAAATCAATGATCATGGTTTGGTAATTCAATAATGCCTCAAGCCTCCCTTGTGCAATTTCTGCTTGATAAGGGGTATAAGCAGTATACCATCCTGGATTTTCAAAAATGTTTCTTAGGATAACGCCTGGAGTTAAGGTTCCGTAATAACCTTGACCAAGATAATTGGTATATAGTTTATTTTTTGAAGCGATTTCCTGAAGCATTCCAAGTAACTCTGCTTCTGTTAAAGCAGCAGGAAGATTCATTCTTTCTTTTAGTCGGATATGAGCAGGAATGGTTTCGTCAATTAACTGATCAATACTGCTAACTCCGATGGTTTTCAACATGGCTTCCGTTTCATTTGCCATTGGTGAAATGTGGCGGTAAATGAACTCGTCACGATGGTTTGCTTTGGTTTGCATATAAGTTTAATGATTTACTTTTAATCGTATAATAAAAACATGCGAATTTATTGGTTTTAAAGAATCTTGGAGATGATTTTATTCAGATTCTTTGCACCTTTTTTGGCTTGTTTTTTTCATTTAATCAATTGACAAGTGAAATTGAAATAAGTTCAGTCAATGGATTTATTTTGACAATTGATGGATTTAAGAAAATAAATTCCCTAAGCCAGGCATCATACTTCCCATCATGGCTTTCATTTCGGCTTCCGAAACAGCATTTGCTTGATTTAAAGCTCTTCCAATGGCTATCACTAAAAGGTCTTCTAATTCTTCTTTTTTATCTGTACTTAATAATTCAGGAGCAATTTCAACCGAAAGAATTTCTTTGTTTCCATTTGCCATTACTTTGATTTTCCCATTTTCAGCACTGCCTTCTAAACTAATTGCTGCCAATTTAACTTTCATTTCTTCTGCCATTTTTTTGGCTTCACCTAATTTTCCAAACATTTTGATTTGATTTTTGGGGACGAAAATAAGTCAATTTTAATGAGCAACAAATCGGAGTATAGGTCCAACTTCGATTTAGCTTTTTACTATTTAGATTTGAGAAAAATCAACGTAATTGCAAACAATGAATTTCACTAGGAACGTTTTTCTGCTAGTTTGTTTGCTCTATTCTCAGCTCAATTATGCAAGTGAACTGTTAATCAAGCCTAAAATGACCGAAACTCAATATGCCATTGAACGTCATTTAGTTCCAATATATGCAGCTGATAGCCGTGCACATCGATTAGGAATACAGCGTAACATTCAAAAATCAGAGTTTATTGCTTCAATGGGTGGGCAATTACCAGTCTATTTTTTTCAAAGGGGACGACATAAATTTCAATTTGAAGTAGCTGGAACTACTTACTTAAGTCTCTTACGCTCAGTTAACCATGGATCTGTTTTAAATACAGATTTTTTTGCAGATGTTTTAGTGAATTATCAATGGCATCAGAATTGGGCAATCAGAATGGGTACAGGTCATACATCGCAGCACCTAAGTGATGATGCCATAGCAAATGCTGCTTATCCATTTAAAAATTATGCAAGAGATTATCATCAAATAGGACTTAGTTACAAAGGCAATTTGAATAAGTATCACTTGTACTCAAATTTCATTTACAATTACAATTTTAAAACAGATAGAAATTACTCGGGCTCAGCAACCTTGCAAGCAGGATTTGAAAGCAACCTGACTAAAATATTTTCAAAATCGAAAAAGGTTTCAGCATTCATTCTTGCTGCTGATGTGAAGTTGAGGGGAGAACAAAATTTGAAACCTACTACCAATTTTTTATTTGCTTACCAGTTCAATCATATGGCTCCTCAGAAGATTAGACTTCTTATTAATTATACAACTGGCGCAGATGAAAGAGGGCAGTTTTATTTGAATCATAGGGATTTATTAAGTGCGGGAATTCATGTGGAATTTTAACAGATTCATTCTAATTATCATGTTTGTATTGATATGCTTTTCAAAAGCATATTCAATGGCACCAAGTTTTTATGAGAATGATTCTTTGAAATGGAGAAAACGCTTGATTGTTGGTGGATTAGTTATGCAACAAACTGCGAGTACTATATTGGAATACCATTGGTGGTGGAAGGATGATTACCATCGATTCAATTTTGAATCAGATGGTGGCTTCAACAATTATAGCTTAGGGGTAGATAAAATAGGGCATCTTTATACTTCCTACTTTTATTACCATGCTATTAATGAGGTGATGAAATACGGAAACTGTTCGAAAAAATCTAGAAGGATTGTCAGTATTGCTATGCCTGCTATTTGGGCGCTGAGTGTAGAAATTGGTGATGGATTCAGCTCCTATAATTTTTCTCCTGAAGATTTACTGGCTAATTTTATTGGAATAGGTTATGGTGTTTTACAAGATGAGGTGCCTTATTTAAATAATTTTAAAATTAAATTTGGGTATTTCCCTTCCAATTATTTTAGGAATAATCAATTTAGAAATTGGTCACTAACATCCGATTACAATGGTCATTTATATTGGTTTACTGCAGATGTACATTCATTATTAAATAAACCATATAAAAAATATTGGCCAAAAGGTTTAAACCTTGGTTTTGCTTATGGTGTTGATGGTTTTACGGAAGTAGATCAATTGGGTTACTGGGTGGCAAATAGACAAATTCAAAGAAAATTTGTTATTGGTCTTGATTGGAATTTGGGTGCTATTCAAACAAAAAAACAAAGTGTCAAAACGGTATTAAATATTGCTGATTATATTCATCTTCCAGCACCTGGCATTCGGAGAATCAATCCAAACAAAACCAATGCGGAATTTTTATTGTTAAACTAAAATGAGATTCGAAAAACATATATTTATTTGTACCAATCAAAAAGCAGAAGGAAAAGCTTGTTGTGGTGAAGTTGCCGGAATGGAACTGGTTCAAAAATTCAGAGAAGTGCTCGCTGAAAAAGGTTTAAAAGGTAAAGTACGCGCGCAGAAAAGTGGCTGCTTAGATGCATGTCAGAATGGTCCAGTATTAGTCATTTATCCTGAAGGAACTTACTATGGAAAAGTAAGTGTAAATGATGTAGAAAAAATAGTTGACGAACACATTCTCCAAAATAAAATTCTTGAAGAATTAGAGTTGAAGTTTTAGTTGTTTAAAATTTCCCACTTAACTGAAGCATCAGCAATCTTGGTGGTCCCAAGTCGGCAGGTCTAAACATAGTTTCGGCATTAAACAGGTTGTTACTAATCAATGAAAGTTTCAAGAATTTATTCAATTGATAAGATGCCCTCATGTCGAAAATATGGTTGTTCTTTAATTGGTTTCTTGCATCTTGAATCCCAGGGACGAATAGGGGAATCACGCCATTTATAAATGCATTGTCGATGTTTCTTGCATAGCTGTTATATCTCCAACTGATGCCCATTTCTATTTTTTTATAACTGCCTTGAATATCCACTTTAAATTGGTGTTCAAACCTGTACTTAAGAATATTAAGGCTATCAGAGCGGGTACTTCTAAAATTTTGAGGTCCGCGTAATGAGTCCAAAGCAAATGCATAATTTTCATCAACTATGGTAGGTAAGGTGTAGGTATATCCCATCATACCTTGCCATAAAATTCCAGCTAATTTGCCTTCAAATCCATGGCTGATATCAATGCCTTTTATAATGGTGTTTCCAATATTAAAGGATTTAAAACCAATACTGCTAAATGGATTAAATGGATCTGGTGTTTTCCATGCACCAAAATTAAATTCAATCATGTTATTATAACGCGTATAAAATAAGGCGATATCTATAAAACCACTTAACTTACTGATTTGATATCCTTGTTTATAACCTATTTCTGCAGACCATCCTTTTTCGGAACCTAATGATGGATTTGGAAAGATGTTCATGGCTCCAACAGAGGTAGTGATATATTTTTCTGCAATAGATGGATACCGGTAACCTTGGCCCCAACTAGCTCTAATGAAACTTGCTTTAGCTGCCTTATAATTAAGTGCCGTTCTAAATACTGGTCCAGATTCTGTTTTTTGATTCATCCTAAACCATTCATATCTAGCTCCAATACTAATGGATAGTTTTTTATAATTATGGTCAATTTGGGTGAAAACAGCTCGGTTTTCATTGGCATTGTTTCCTCCATATAATGCAGCAAAACTCCTATTGATACCCCAAACAAAGCCTGAGGTAATTCTGACTTTTTTTAGAATTTTATCAAATTGATATTCCGCATACATGTTTCTAAAGGCATTGTCTTGGTTCACATTGGGATCAGGGTTGTTTACATCATTATTTACATACATCAATCTCGATCTAAACTGGTGATAAAAGCCAAATGAATGAAACTTGATATACGGATCTAAATAAATAGTCTGTGAATTTGATGCAGTAGCTTGAGAATCTAAAGCTGTATATCCTTTATCAAAGCTCTCCCATAATAAAAAAGATGAACCTTTGCTTAACAAGCCAGTCAGTCCCAAGCCATAAATAAATTTCTGTGTTTGATTTTGATAAGAAGCACTTAATCGAAGTCTTTCTTCAGTTTCACCCAATCGATAACCATCATCATTTAAATAATTGCTTGAAAAAGTGAATTTATGTGTTCCGATCATTCTGCTGTGAAAACCCGAAAATCCATATCTAACTAAAGGTTCATTGGTCCAGATGAGCGAATTTCTTTGAGGTTTTGAGAATCCCGACCCAAAAACGTTGAATCTAGTAATCGGTTCACCAGAACTCACTTCGGTCCTAAAGTGTATAATGCCATTTAAAGCTCCAGATCCATATAAAACGGAAGAAGCTCCTTTAATCACTTCAATCTGTTTAACATTTTCTATTGGAACTAATCCCCATTTTACATTACCAGCATCTCCTGTTAAAAAAGGTAAATCATCCACCATCACCAAAACCCTAGAGCCTGCGCCGTAGGTCCAGCCGCTACCACTCCGAATATTAATTTGTCCGTCAATTACACTTACAGAGGGTATCTGACTCAAAAATTTATCCATATTGGTGACACCTTTATTTTGAAGTAAATAAGGTTTTACGACCTCAGTACTTACCTTGGAGCGTGTTATCACTTCTGAATTTCTTGAACCCGTTATGATGGCTTGGTTGAGTAATTTATTGCTCGATTTTAATTGAATTTCGAAGAATTGAAGTTCTTGTATGTATTTATTTACTTCACTCTCATTCATCGATTTAGTTATAGATTCATAGCCTTCTGCGAATACATTTAAGAAGTACTTACCTTGTGGAGAAGCTTTAAATTGAATTTCAAATAGCCCATCATGATTCGATTTGGTCTGCGATTCATTTATATCTATGGTACAATTGGAAATGCCTTGTTTATTATTGGAATCTGTTATACGTCCTTTTATTTTTATTTGGGCATAACCCACAGAAATTTGGCAGAAGCAAATCAAACAAATCAAAAAAAAGTAATATCTTGCCTTTAAATCATTTTCCATGAAAAAACTTTTAGCTTATTCAATAATACTGATTTCTGCGTTTACAATTGCTAAAGAAAGTAAAGCACAGTGTTCTCCTGATACTACTATTAAAAGTAGCGGCATTTATCCTGCTGTTTTAAATAATGCAAAAGAAGCCATACCCTATACCCAGGTTATTCAGTTTTTTATCAATAAAGATACTTTGGTTACTTATTTAGGTCAGCAAATTTTAGCAAATATTGATTCGATTAAAATTACTGGTGTGAAAGGTATGCCAACAGGTTTTACTTATGCATGTCACAATGCTACTTGCGCAGCTAAAGGTGGAGAGCCTGGTTGTGCAACCATTACTGGAACAGCTGCTTCTGGTTCAGCAGGTACTTATCCATTAACAGTATACTACCAGGTATTTGCAAGAGCATCCTTCGGCGGATTTCCCATTTCACAAATTATATCTGATTCCAATAAACGTTACAGTATTAATGTAGAATCGGCTACAGGTATCAATAAATTAGCGGGTCCAATTGGTTTTGAATTGTTTCCAAATCCAGCCAATGAAGAGGCTAATATTTTAGTTAACAACCATGAGGAGTTATCTAAGGTTGAAATTTTTACATTGGATGGTAAAGAGCTGGAGCTTTTGGTTGAGTACAAAACAAAGAACATGGCTGCTGTTAAAACCAATAGTTTGCCTGCAGGACTATATATGGTAAAGGTATATTCAATAGATGGCAGACAAGCATTCAAGAAACTTCAAATTGAGTAAAATTATTGAATCAACTTAAAAAAAAATGCCTGAAGAATTTTCTTCAGGCATTTTTTTTATAACATATCGAACTTTTTTCCTAATTAATAAAGTAAGTCTGCTTCTTTTTGAAGAAGTTCTTTTTTAACGGGAACTACTCCAATTTCTTCACAAACTAAACCACCTG
>JBMLPO010000333.1:0-11150 GCA_049242065.1 Bacteroidia bacterium | reverse complement strand
GTCTTTTATGCCGCAATATTAAGGGTTTACGATGTGAATATGTGAAGAGTTCAAAAAAATTCTGCTGAATTATTAGCAGAAATTCGCTCTCTATGACAGATGTATTTTGTGTTGCACTCATTTTTCCTAGAAGCTCCTACCGCTTCCGGACCTATGCTATGCAGTATGCAAAAGCCCTGTTAGAAATGAATAAAATGGTCTGGATTTACAGCCCCGACTGGCTGCTGGTAAACGAATACTTACTCAAAAATTTTCCTCATAAAGCTGGTTTTTTCAGGTGCTTCCCTTCAGAAGGCGCTGAAAGTCATGGAGAAACATTAGGCCTTACCGGTGCAAGTTTGCATTGGTTTGGTTTGAGCAGGCGTTTAAAACAAACAGAAAAAATGATGGAAACCAAAATCGATTTGGTTTTCTTTTGTCCAGTAGACGAATGGATTTCACCGGCTTCAGGGAAATCTATCTTGCAAAACTTGTTTCCGTACAATTGGACCGGTTTATTTCTCAATACCGCCCATCTTTACCAAGAAAAGCTAAAATTAAATGTAGATCCTTCAAAAGGTGAACCTGATTATTTATTCTTAGCAGAAAATTGTGTTGGTGCCGCTATTCTTGATCGTTTTAAAAGTCAGGAGCTAAAAGGAAGAATTTACAAGAAAGTAGTGGTGATGCCAGATATAACAGATTGGAGCCTGAACAGGGAAGGAAATAAACTTGCCGGACAAATAAAGGCCATGGCTGGAAATAGAATAGTTATTGGTACCATTTTACTTGAAAACGAAGAAGCGTCAGGCTTTTTTGAAATGGCTGCGAACGCGCCAAGTGATAAATACTTTTTTGTATGCACTGGAGAAATGGAAAATGCCGCTAGAAATAAAGTGAGCAGAAGTGCATTACAAAAACTAATCATCGAAAAACACGAAAACAATTTTATCAGTCCAATGAAGCTGGAAGACAGCACACAAGTAAATGGACTGGTACAAAGTTTTGATATCTGTTATTTAAACGAATCGGGGAATTTTTTACCTCCGAATTTGCTAACCAAAGCAGCCTATTTTCATAAGCCTGTTATCAGCCACAAAAACCGACCTGAAGGAAAATTAGTTGAAATTTTCAAAACAGGATTGACGGTAGGGCCATATTTACAAGACAATCTTGAGGCATTAGAAATTTTGAGCAAACAAGTTCCGCAAATTACCAGTGGAATGGAAAATTATGCTAAACTTCAAGACATAGATTCTCTTAAAGAATCACTGGAACAATTGATGTGGTTTTAGAGGTATTGTAAATAATCAATAAGCCTACTATAATTTCTAACTTTTTATTTTTAGATTTGATTTTTTATCAAAATCTATGAAAAAAGTACTTTTATCTACCCTTCTATTATGGGGATCATTGGCATTAGAAGCTCAAGACATTACAACTAATTTAATCGCCCACTACAAATTTAATGGTAATGCAAATGATGCTACATCAAACTCGAATCATGGCACAAACTCTGGAGCAACATTAACCAGGAATCGCAACAATGAAGAAAACTATGCATATGATTTTAATGGATTAAATAACTCAGTAATTATTCCTAATAACCCAATAATTAGTTCAGTTGCAGAAAATGTAACAATATCTTTATGGGCCTATATTAGAGAATATGACTACGCGATTGATGGAAAATCATATGCTGTATTAGTTTGCAAAGCTAATAATGAGAATAAAGCTGATTATAGAATAGCTATTACCGCAAACTCATTTGCACTAATTAATAATGGTAAAATAGGAGTTGTGAATTCAAATGAAATCATACCAAGTCTTGAATGGGTGCATTTGGCTTGCACTATATCAAATACTAGTGCAAAAGTCTTTATAAATGGTAAAAAAGTTGGGGAGGCGATTTTAAGTGGAACATATGGTTTAGAAAAAAACAGTCCATTAACCTTAGGTAGAGATGATGCAGGTGGAATTGAATACTTTGGGGGCAAATTAGATGATATTAGAATTTACTCTAGAGCTTTAACCGAATTGGAAGTTGAGACCATCTACAATACAGAGGATTTTGCACCAAGTACTCCTCCAAATCAAGACCTCATTGCTTATTACCCATTTGATGGTGATTTAAATGACTATTCAAACAATGGCAATCATGGAACTTCTAGTGGTGGTAATTTCTCAAGTGATTTGAACAATAAAGTATCATCTGCTTATGAATTTAACGGAATGTCAGATCATATCATTGTAAACAATTCAACAAGTTTAAAAAGTCCGACAAGATTCATAACCATGGCTACATGGGCAAAAATTAGAAGTTTTACAAAAGCTATAGATAATAATTATTATTCAGTTCTTTTTTGTAAATCAGAAAGCAGTGGGGATGCTCAATATAGACTTGCAATAACTCCAACAGGTATTTCAGTTATAAATAATGGTAAATTAGGAACAATTACTGGAGGCCCAAGTAATACTGGAATTGAATGGACTCATTTTGCAGCTGTAATTGAAGATTCATTATTAACCTATTACAGAAATGGTGTACTAATCGGTTCAATGGTTTTACCATTATCTTTCACATTAAATAAAGAAAATAAATTAATGATTGGAAGAGATGATCCGGGTGGATTAGAATTTTTTAATGGATATCTTGACGACACTAGAATTTACTCACGCAAATTAACTTCTTCTGAAATCGCTCAGTTATATACTCAAAAAACAAACACACTTATTAAGGATAATATATCGAATTCTCTTACATTCAATGTTTATCCTAATCCATTCAAAAATCAAGTATCAATCGAATTTAACGAACTCAAAAATAATACCTCTGTAAGATTATTTGATCTACCAGGAAGAGAAATAGAAATACAAACCATTCAGTCAGGGAATAGATTAATCATAGAACCCAAAACCACAATTAGTGCTGGTAGTTATGTTATAGTTTGTTCAAATGAAAATGGTACAAAAAGCCAAATTATCATATCTGAATAAATGAAATTTAAACTGCTTATAGGACTTTTATTAGCTATTAGCTCAAGTACAAAGGCTCAATTTTTAACAGGAAATTTTGGTTCTAGAATTGACTTCTCTGTAGGTGCTAGTCCTCAAGGACTAGCATCTGCAGATATCAATAATGATGGAAGAAATGATATAGTTTGTGCCAATAATAATTCTGCATTCATATCTTTATTGATAAACTCAGGAAGTACTACTGGGTTAAATTCAGGAAGTTTTAATAGCCCTATTAACTTAACCACATTTAATGCAAATCCAACTACCGTTTCAATTGCGGACATTAATGGAGATAATAAAAATGATATTGTTGTTGGTTACAGTAGTAGTATATTTTCAAGCATCTCAATCTTCTTTAATTACTACACAACTGGAACTATATCATCTTCAAATTTCACTAGATTTGATGTTTTAGTTGGGGTAACTCCTGCAGGACTAACAACTGGAGATATCGATGGAGATGGCAAACCAGATATTATTTGTTCTAATTTTAACTCTGGTACATTTACCGTATTAAGGAATTTAAGTTCAGGAACCAATCCTGTCTTTTTTAACAATACTTTCAACACTGCTTCAGGACCTAACTCTACTGCTGTTGGTGATTTAGACAAAGATGGAAAGTTAGATATAGCATTAACAAATTGGAATTCTAATGCCATAACTGTTTATAAAAATAATTCTACACCAGGAAATATAAGTTTAAGTTTAGTTGGCTCAGTAAATGCATTACCTACACAAACGAATCCATATTGGGTTAGTATAGTAGACTTTGATAGAGATTCTATTAATGATATATTATTTTCAAATTATAACTCACATAGTTTTTCTATCTATAGAGGAACACAAATCAATTCTATAGCATTTCAAACAAGGATTGACTTCCCGCAAAGCCCAAACCAGTTTACACAAGCAGCCTTTGGTACAGATTTAAATTATGATGGAAAACCAGATATTGGAGTTGTAAATGCAAGTAATGGAAGTTTTAGCCTTTATAAAAACAATTATGTTTCAGGCGCATTTAGTAGTTCGTTTATTAGTAGTCAATTTAATTTGTTGGCAGGAAGTTCACCTGTGTATTCAATGGCAAAAGATTTGGATGGTGATATAAGACCAGATTTAATAGTAGGAAATTTTGGTTCAAATAATATTTCCATTTATAGGAACTTAATTGTTTCCCCACAACCAAATATTAATGCATCCAATCTTTCGTATGTTAAATCATCTGGTTTAGTTAGAATCAATTTTACCAAAGGAAATGGGCAACGCAGATTAGTAATTCTAAGAGAGAATTTGGCTGTTAATGCCAGTCCAACTGATGAAAGTTGGTATACTCCAAATGATACATTTGGTCTTGGAACACAAATAGGTTCTGGTAATTATATTGTTTATGCTGATACAGGAAACTATGTGGATGTGAAAGGCCTAAATCCTTTATCAACATACTTTGTTTCAGTTTTTGAATACAATGGGGAATATGGATTTTCAAACTACCTCATTTCAAATCCTTTAGTTGGCAATTTTAATTCTTCTGTTGTCTATTATAATAAGGCAAACGGACCTTTAGATAGTTTAGGAACTTGGGGAGTAAATAGAGATGGTTCTGGGTTAAGTCCACAGAACTTTAATCAAGATTATGTAACTTATTTTGTATTGAATAACTCAAATCCACAAATCCAAAACAATTGGTTAGTCGCTGGTAATTATACATCTGTTGTATTCGGAAATGATACTGTTAATTATAACTTAACAATACCATCTAATTTAATTTTCGCAGTTGATTCTTTTGCAGTAAAATCAAATATAACATTAATTGTTATTGGTAATATTTATTCTAATAAGGCTCATTTTAAAGATAATTCAACAATTCAGTTTATTTCAAATCAAATTCAAAGTATTCCAGGTTATGATTATTTTAACTTAGTAAGTGCTTTTTCAAATAAACAACTTAGTGGAAATGTAAGAGTGCGAGGAACTCTAAGTTTAATTTCTAATATCAATACCAATAGTTTCATTTTAAGTTTAGGTAGTTCAGCAAATCAAACAGGAAATTTAGTTAGAACATCAGGCTATGTAATTGGTAGTTTTTCAAGATGGTTTAACACAAGCACCACAATTGGAAATAGTGGATTATTTCCAATTGGAAATGTTGCCTATTATAGACCCATTCAGATTGATTTTACTAACGCCCCAAGCAGTGCTGGACAAATAACTGCTCAATTTATAGATGGTAACCCAGGAAATTTAGGATTACCATTCTTTGACTTTTCAAATGTACCAATAATAAACATCAATAAAGCTTCAAGTAACGGTGTTTGGCGCTTTTCAAATCTAGGTATTAATGGAGGATCATTTACAATCTCTTGCACTGGAAATGGTTTTGATGGAATAAACAATCTCAATGAAATCAGATTAATTAGAAGGTCAATTGGTGGAAGTTGGACCTCAAATGGAACAGCTGGAATTAATACTGGTTCAAATAGTAATCCAACAGTTATACGAACAGGAATGAATCAATATGGGGAAGTTACTTTTGGAGCAGATATTGGCACCAATCCTTTACCAGCAGAATTAATCAACTTTTCAGGTGAATTTCTAAATGGCATTAATTTAATTAAATGGTCAACTGCCTCAGAGTATAATAACAAAGAGTTCAAATTATACAGAAAAACTGATGCTTCAGAGAAATGGGAACTCATTTACCGTATAGATGGAAAAATGTCGAGTCACTTTATTCTTAATTATAAATTTGAAGACTCAAATATTGGTGATAATACAACTTACTATTACCAATTAGTTCAGCAAGACAATGATGGAAAAGAGAATAAGTCAAATATTATTTCTGTAACTAAATCTTCAAACAATAATTCACCAATTAAAATTTTCCCTAATCCAGCGAAAGACTATATCAATATCATTTCTCAAGAAGATCAAAAAATACAGATTTATGATCATTTTGGGTTAATAGAAGAGTTTAATATTAAAGCAAATATTACTAATATATTGAATTTAGAAAACTACAAATCAGGATTGTATATATTGAAAACATGCAATTCTGTTGGATGTAGAGCTCAATCTATAATTATACAACACTGATAATAATTGATAGAGTTGGAGTTTTGATAAAGGAGGGTTTAATTTGCCTTATATTGTTGAATGCATCCAATGGAACAAGATTATTATACAAACGACTTCTTTACCAATCAGATGCCGATTTCAAAAAAATCGGCATCTGTTATTTTACCTGAACTTTATTCTATTTTCCCCTTCAAGTCAATGCTTGATATTGGATGTGGCACTGGTGAATGGCTAAATATAGCCTCAAACCAATTGGGTATCACTGATTACTTAGGTGTTGACGGGGACTATGTAAATCCTAATTTACTTGCCATTCCAAAAGATAAGTTTAAAGCGTTTGACCTAAAACAAACATTAAATGTTGAACGAAACTTTGATTTAGTTTTGTCCGCAGAAGTTGCAGAACATTTGCCTATAGAAGTAAGTGATGTTTTTATTGATTCTATTGTAAGACATGGCAAGGTAATATTGTTTTCTGCTGCTGCTCCAGGTCAAGGTGGTACATACCATGTAAATGAACAATGGCAAGACTTTTGGGTTAAAAAATTTAGTAATCGAGGTTTTTTACCAATAGACTTTTTGAGAGAAAAATTATGGTATAAAAAAGGCGTGGATTGGTGGTATAAGCAAAATATGATATTGTTTGTACAAGAGGATTTTTTGAATCAAAACTCAATTTTAAAATCCTACTATAACCAATTCAAAAAAGATCATTACAAAAAGGTTCATCCCGAAATGATTTTTGCTCAAAAGAATATCCATAATAGTTTAGGTAGATTTTTAGAAGCACCCATTTATACTTGTAAAAAATTATTTTCATTTATTTTCAGTTAATAATGGAGAACTTATCTAGAGAAAAAAATCTCGAACGATTATCTGAACTTAAAACTAACATATCAGATTATGAATATTTAGTTTATTCTAATTTATATAATTCGTTACAGCCCGCTATCAATAGATTTGCAACCGGAAATTTGTTAGATATTGGATGCGGAAATAAACCTTATAAAAAATGGATTGAAGTTAAAGTTAGTAGTCATATCGGCTGCGATATCATACAATCTTCTGGAAATTGCGTGGATGTTTTGTGTCCAGCTCAACAGATACCTTTAGAGAGTTTATCATTTGATACTGTTTTTTCAACGCAAACCATAGAACATGTTGGCGACTTTCAAGGCATGGTAGATGAAGCTTTCCGATTGCTTAAACCAGGTGGCCATTTTATTGTTTCAGGACCTATGTATTGGCCTTTGCATGAAGAACCTTATGATTATTTCCGTTTTACCAAGCATGGATTTAGACTCAGTCTGGAAAAGGCCGGATTTGAAGTCTTGGAAATCAATCCCAATGGAGGTAAGTGGGCTTTACTCGGACAAACGCTTTTACTAACCCTACCTAAATGGATGACCTTCCCCAAAATAACTAGGGTCTTACATAACCTATTTTATGAATGGTTAGACCGAAAATTCTTTGACCCAGTGAACACCATGAATTATGTTGTTATAGCTAAAAAATCTGTTTAATGAATCCCAGAGTTTCAGTTATTATTCCTTGTTATAACCACGGTAAGTACATTCGTGAAGCCCTTGCTGGTGTTGAAAAATTACCTCGAGATTTGTATGAAATCATTATTGTAAATGATGGCTCAACAGATGCGTATACCATTGAAACTCTAGAGAAACTTCAAGCTGAAAATTACCATATCATTCATCAAGAAAATCAAGGTCTGGGCAAAACTAGAAACAATGGTATCAAGCTCGCCAAAGGAGAATTCATACTTCCATTAGATGCAGACAACCGTATAAATCCTCAATATATACGAAAGGCTATTCAGCTTTTTGACCAATACGCAAACATCTCAGTTGTGTATAGCGATCCCAATTATTTTGGTGACAAAACGGGCAGTTCAGCTTTACCTGATTTCAATCTTCAAAAAATGATGATAGGAAACTATATCGATGCCTGCGCATTGTATAGAAAATCTGCTTGGGAAGATGTTGGAGGTTACGACGAAAACATGCCTTATATGGGAATTGAAGACTGGGAGTTTTGGTTACATTTGGCTTTTAAAGGACACCAGTTTTATCATATCAAAGAAGCACTTTATGATTATAGAGTAGCGGCAGTTTCAATGATAAAAAAAGACACCGCACCTCATTTCCAAGAGTTAAAAAAATACATTGAGGTAAAACATGAAGCCTTCTTAAATTATGATGCCATTGGCAATTATGTTGGAGAACGTTTCAAAGCAGCACCCTTTTTATTCTTGATAAAACTGATTTTAAAAACTTATTTTCCCAAGAAATATAGCCAACTCGTAGCTAATAAAAAGATCAACAGAATTTAATGAATACGGCTGTTTTACTCATATTATTCAATAGGTCTGATACTGCTCTGCAAGTATTGGATAGAATAAAACATGCTGGTGTAAAACGTTTGTATTTATTCTCGGATGGGCCTCGCAACAATAAAGAAGGTGAAGCAGAAACCCTTCTAAAAGTGCAGAAAGATATAATGGATGCCATTGATTGGCCCTGTGAAGTAAGAACACGTTTTGAAAGCAAAAACCAAGGTCCACGTTATGCAATTGGAAACGGAATCAATTGGTTTTTTGAACATGAAGAACAAGGCATCATCTTCGAACACGATTGCCTTCCTCACTCCAGTTTCTTTTCATTTTGCGAAGAACTATTAGCCTATTATGCAGATGATAAAAGAGTGATGCATATTTCGGGAAATAATTTTCAGTTTGGAATAAAACGAGGTGAAGCAGATTATTACTTTTCCAAACTCAATCATATTTGGGGATTTGCCACCTGGAAAAGAGCTTGGAATTTGTATGATGTCAATATGACGAACTATCCAGAGTTCAAGAAACAATTTGGGTTAAAATCCATTTTTCATCATCCAAGAATGCAAAAAATATGGGAAGGAATTTTGGACAAAACCTACTATAAAAAATTGGAAACTTGGGACTACCAATGGACCTTTTCCCTTTGGAAAAATAATGGATTAGCTATTTTACCGAATGTCAATTTAGTAAGTAATATAGGCTTTGATGCGAGTGCTTTAAATACCACCAATCCCAATCACCGACTGGCCTCGATGCCAACTTATGAGTTGACTAAAATAAACCATCCTCCATTCATCATTCCTCATGTTGAAGCAGATGAATTTAGTATGCTTGAGGTTTTTAACCCAACAATCGGCAAATTTGCATGGCAACAATTAAAAAGAAAGTTGAATAAATAGTGAAAGATTTTATAAAAAATATAAGTGGCATCAAGAAAACTGGGCAGTATGTCAGAGAAGAACTTGAAAAGATCAAAATCCTTTCTGCTCAAGCAATGGTGCAAAGAATATTAGATATCAAAGAGCCTGTTGAAGACTTCAGGAGAGTTGAATTTTCTGCATTCTCACAGTGGGGCGATGATGGAATCATTCAATACCTTATTCATATTCTACAAATCAAAGAAAATAGTTTTATTGAGTTTGGTGTTGGAAATTACTTAGAAGCCAATACACGTTTTTTGCTGATGAATAACAACTGGAGAGGATTGATTTTAGACGGTTCTTCATCTAATATGGAATTTGTAAAAAACGACAGCATCAGTTGGAAATATAACCTCAAAGCTATTCCACTTTTTGTTACTAAATCGAATATCAACCAAGCCATAAAAAATGCAGGATTCGAGGGAGAACTAGGCATCTTACATATCGATATAGATGGAAATGACTATTGGATTTGGGAGTGCATAGAGGTAGTCAATCCACAAATTGTGATCATGGAATACAACAGCGTATTTGGCAACAAAGGGGCTATCAGTGTGCCTTATGCAGACGACTTTTACGTAAGCAATGCGCATTACAGCAATTTGTATTTTGGTGCATCATTAAAAGCCATGTGTTATTTGGCAGAACAAAAAGGTTATAGTTTTGTGGGAAGTAATACCAATGGAAACAATGCCTATTTTGTTAGAAATGATAAAATGGGTCGATTAACAAAACTGGATCCAGACCACACCTATGTACCATGTCAGTTTAGACAAAACAGAGATGAAGCAGGAAAACTCACATTTACTGCAGATACAGAGGCGATTTTTAAAGCAAAAGACAAAGAAGTGATTGATGTGATTACCGGAGAAAAGGCTCCTCTCTCAAAGTTTTTATAAGCATGATTGCACAATTAATATTCAACGCACTTTTATCAAACAAAGGGAAATGGTCAAATAAATTATTGACTATTTTCAGGATGATTTTAGTGAAAATATCAGACCCTATTATCATTTGGAATTATCATGGCATCAAAGTTAAAATGAACTTGAGTCATGACCTTGCATTTAATATCAAAGCCTATCCAACGTATAACCAAAATTTGGGAATTGTTGCTGAGATCATGGCTAAGAAATACCCAGCAATGAAGATTATAGATGTAGGTGCCAATGTTGGGGATTCAGTTGCAATCATTCAGCATAAAATTAAAGCTGAATTTTTATGTATTGAAGGAAACCCAAAATTCATTCCACTGCTAAAAGAAAACCAAAAAAATCTTCAGGCTGTTGAAATAGAACAATGTTTTGTTGGTGAAGAAACAAGTAAAGTTAAACCTGTTAATAATCTTGGAACAGCTTATTTGGAAAAGGATGAAGAAGGAATCGAAATCAAAACAATTTCATCTGTAATAGAAAGCCATCCCCAATTTAAAACTACCAAACTGATTAAAATAGACACGGATGGTTTCGACAATAAAATCATAAGAGGAGCGAAATCATTTTTATTGGAATCAAAGGCCTCCATCTTTTTTGAATACGACCCATTTTACTTAGCCAAACAAAATGAGATAGGAACAGATATTTTTCAATTCCTTGTTGGTTTAGGTTATTCTAAATTCGTAATATTTAACAATTTTGGAATCTATTTAACTACACTTTCCACGAATGAAATACACCATTTCATGAACTTTCATCAATACTTTAATAATGATGGAAGTACTTATATGGATATCTGGGCCATTCATGAGGTAGACCATGAACTGGATTTCAAAAAAGATTAAGTTTACTAAGCTTTTAATTTGCATG
>JBMLPO010000332.1:0-2174 GCA_049242065.1 Bacteroidia bacterium | reverse complement strand
ACTTCAGAATTATATGGTTTAGTGCAAGAGGTTCCTCAAAAGGAATCAACTCCTTTTTATCCTCGCTCACCATATGCTGTTGCTAAATTATATGGTTACTGGATTACTGTAAACTACCGTGAAGCTTATGATATGTTTGCTTGTAATGGTATTTTATTTAATCACGAATCTCCATTAAGAGGTGAAACTTTCGTTACTAGAAAAATTACCCAAGCTGTTTCTAAAATCTGTTTAGGTTTACAAAATACACTTTTCCTTGGTAACCTAGATGCAAAACGCGATTGGGGTCATGCTAAGGATTATGTTGAAGCGATGTGGAGAATCTTACAACAAGATACTCCTGAAGATTATGTGATTGCAACAGGTATTACAACCACTGTTCGTGATTTCGTTATCATGGCTTTTGGTCATGCAGGTGTTACATTGAGTTTCAGTGGTGAAGGTGCAAATGAATCTGCTGTTGTAGAATGCATAGATGCCGCTAAATTCGAAAAAAGGGTAGGTGAATCTGTTCCTTCAACTTTAGCTATAGGTACTGTTGTTTTACGCGTTGATCCAATGTACTATAGACCAACTGAAGTAGAATTGTTAATTGGTGATCCAACTAAAGCAATGACTAAACTGGGATGGAAACCAAATTATGATTTACAAGCATTGGTTACCGAAATGATGGATAGTGATATTCTTGGTAGCAAAAGAGCCAAAGAATAGTTAATAACAAGTTTTGTCGAAAAAAAATCAAGCGGTAAACGGATTTCTTTGGAATGGTATTGATGCCTTTGCAAAGTATGGTCTTAGCTTTATCATCAGTGTTGTTTTAGCCAGAATTCTTTCTCCTGGCGATTATGGACTTGTAGGACTTACACTCATTTTTATAGAAGTTAGTCAAACTTTTATAGATGGTGGATTTAGTCAATCATTATTAAGAAAAAAAGATTGCACACAGGAAGATTATTCTACTGTGTTTTATTTTAACTTAGTATTGGGAATAACGCTGTATTCAGTCTTGTTTTTCTCTTCGGGTTTTATCGCAGATCTTTTTGGAAGAGAAGAAATTAAGAGCATGATTAAATTGCAAGGAATTGCAATCATCATCTCATCTCTTACCCTCATTCAACAAGTTACTCTTCAAAGGAGAATGAATTTTAAAACATTAACAATCATTTCAATGGTATCAACATTGATTGGTGGTGGTGTTGGGATTTATTTTGCATTAAATAATTTCGGTGCATTAAGTATCGTTTATATGACCTTAAGCAGTCAGGCTTTAGCAAGCATTCTTTATTGGACAAATAACAAATGGATGCCAAGTGGTTTTTACAAAGAATCATTCAAGAGTTTGTTTAAATTCGGAAATAAAATGTTAATCAGTAGATTAATCAATGTTATTTTCGAGAATTTTACAGGAGTTATTATAACCAAATTTCACTCTTTCAGTGATTTTGGTTTATACACTAGAGCCGATTCTTTGCGTAAAATGCCTTCAAGAATGTTAGCTGGTATCGTTCAAACAGTCAGCCTACCTTTGCTAGCAAGTT
The DNA here is from genome assembly GCA_049242065.1 of Bacteroidia bacterium. Classification (GTDB taxonomy): domain Bacteria; phylum Bacteroidota; class Bacteroidia; order UKL13-3; family UKL13-3; genus CAISCU01. Next base: position 636 of record JBMLPO010000332.1, on the reverse strand, counting down.
TGCAAGATGAACCTGAAAGATTAAAAGATGCTTATAGAAGATTAATTAAAACTTCTATGTTCGTTAATCTCATTGTTATCTTTGGTTTAATGGTAACTGCTAAAAGTTTCATACTGATTTTATTAGGTGAAAAATGGGAATCGGTTGTTTTGTATCTTCAATTGTTGTGTATTCCTACATTGATATTTCCAATGCAATCTTTGAACCTAAATATTATTAGTGTAAAAGGTAGAAGTGATTTGCATCTAAAGTTGGAATTGATTAAGAAAATCTCATTACTTCCAATATTTGCAATAGGAATTTATTATGGAATCATCCCCATGATTTGGGGTTTGATTATTAATGCCGCATTTTCCTTCTACCTAAATAGTTATTATTCCGGAAATTTGATTAGTTATCCTATTTCTGAACAAATTAAAGATATACTCCCATCAGTTTCATTAATTGCAATTTCTAGTTTAGCTGGTTATGTAATTGTATTTTTAAATTTAAATAAATTCATTGAGTTTTTCACTCAAATAGGTTTAGTTCTGGGTTTAGTTATTTTAATTTCTGAAAAAAATAAATTACCAGAATACCTAGAAGTAAAAAAGATAGTTTTATCGAAAATTAATAGAGCCGCTTAAAATGAGTAAG
>JBMLPO010000331.1:0-6622 GCA_049242065.1 Bacteroidia bacterium | reverse complement strand
TGCCTTCTAAACTGAATTAATCTTCAAAATTATGTTAAAGGGTTTTTACACATTGGTATTATTGATGCTTTCCAACTTGTTTATGAATTTTGCTTGGTATGGTCATTTACAGTTCGAAAAATGGGGTTGGAATAAGTCGGCAAGCCTTCCATTATTTATTCTAATTAGTTGGGGGATAGCTCTTTTTGAATACGTTTTACAGGTGCCTGCCAATAGAATTGGTTATATACAGAATGGAGGTCCATTTAGTTTGATGGAGCTAAAGACTATTCAGGAATGCCTTTCTCTAGGTATATTTTTATTGGTTAATATCCTCTTTTTCAAAGAAAAAATGGCATGGAATCATTTATTGGGATTTGCTTTTATGGGGATAGGAGTTTGGTTTATTTTCAAAAAGTTTTAATAAATAACGAATTATTATATGTAAAGCGCGATATTTTTTATTTAAATTGCGTAATAATTATACAAGCAGTTGAGTCGAGATTTTATTACTTATGCAGAAAGCCCCTTTTTCAAATCTGTAAGCAGAAGTCTGATTTTGGTGGAAGTGATGGTCTTCCTTTTCATGTTGTTTCAAACACAGGGAGAGGGAACACTCTTTTATTTGGCTGTTTTGCAAACTAGTTTACATGTCCTCGTTTATTTTTTGTCGAGGCTCTATCAACTCAATTTGTATGAATGGTTAATTCCAGGACTTTTTACCCTTATGATTTACAGCAATTCATTAGGTGGATTAAAAGTAACTTTTGCTGGGTATACTATTTCACTTGTTTTTTATTCATTTTTCCTCATTAAAAACAAGTGGCTTTCCTTTAGCTACATGATCAGTTTTATTCTCATCAGTGGATTTAGCGAGTATCAAAAAGGTGTTGAATTTGAGGTAATTTTAATGCTTGTTATGCCTGGCTTGGGATTTACAACTTTATTCTATACTGCTTTAAGGTATTTACAAAAGGTGCAGTTAGAATTAGCTAGCAGGAATAAAGAATTGGAACAATCTCAACTCAATTTAAAAACCTTGATTGAAAACACCAATGCGTTGATATGGGCAATTGATAGCAATTACCAATTTTTGAATGGGAATACAGCTTATGCAATTACCTTTCAGCAAAAAACGGGTCAATTTCTACAAGTTGGTATGAATGTTTTAGAACCAATTCAGGGCAGACATGAATACGATTTTTGGAAGAAATTATATGACCGAGTGCTAGCTGGAGAACAAGTATTGTGTGAAGACCAAACCCTTGATAACTATGAAAAATCTATTTTTTGGGAGTATACTCTCAACCCTATGAAATTGCCAAATGGCAATGTATACGGAGCCACAATCATGGCTAAGGATATTTCTAAAAAGAAGATTTTTGAAAGCAGAAGAAGGGAGAATGAAGCTTTATTAAATGGCGTTCTCAACAATATGCCTATTGGTTTCCAAATGTTTGATGAACTTGGAAATCTTGTTTTAATGAACCAGTCGATGAAAGAAATACTGGGTGTTAAGCCAGATCTAAGCTCCAATGAAAAGCCAGTATTGAATGTATTTCATGATAACTTATTTGTTTTAAATGAACTTGATATAATTTTTAAAGAGGTATATTTAAAAGGAATCAATAGAAACTTAGAAATAGAAATTGATTTTAATGTTCCAGAGAATACTTGGAGCACTTCTAGAAGAAAAATTTTCTTTGAATTAAACATCTTTCCTTTATTCGATGAGGTTCACCAAGTAATTGCAGTTGTATGTTTGAGTAATGAAATTACTAAACGCAAGCACACAGAGAAACTAATGCTTGATCAAAATAAACGTTTGGAGGAATATGCATTTACCATTTCTCATATTTTAAGAAGACCTATTGCTAATATTATTTCGCTTAGTAGTCTTATCAAAAGTGAAGACGTATTAAAGCCAGAAGATGTGCAATTGGTAGAATTTTTAAATGAATCTACCCATCAATTAGACCAGATTTTAAAAGAACTGAATCAGAATATCACTATTAAACCCGATTACTTCAATGACTATAAAAATCATTCAGGTAGATGATGATTACATCAACAACCTGGCAAATGAACGCTTGATAAAAAAATTAGGGATTAGTTTTGAATCACATAATTTTTTAGATCCATCTGAGGCTTTAGATTTTCTTGCAAAGGGTGAAAATGTACCAGATTTCGATTTGATGCTATTAGATATCAATATGCCCCGATTTAATGGTTGGGAGTTTTTGGAAATGTATAAAAACCATGCAGGTAAATTTCCGATTTTCATGTTGACATCATCTTTAGACCCCAATGACCAAAGAAGAGCTGCAGAGCATCCATTGTTAACTGGATTCTTTGTGAAGCCTTTGACTAAAGATATGATGTTAGAAATTTTTGATCAAGCTAACTTGAGTGTATTGGAATAAAAAAAAGAGGCTGTCTCATTAAATGAAACAACCTCTCTTTTTTGTTTTTGCATTTTAGAAACTATTAAATGAACGATTATAATCTCGTTTACTTAACCTCTAAAATGGCTTATTCTCTATTGCTTGAATAACTAAGCGTTAATTAAATTCTTGTAAGCTTCAGCACTCATGAGACCTGATACTTGATCAGGATTGCTGATGCTGCATTTAATCATCCAACCTTCGCCATAGGCATCAGAGTTAACCAATTCAGGAGCTCCATCTAAAGCTTTGTTAATCTCCATCACCTCGCCAGTTATAGGCATAAACAAATCACTCACAGTTTTTACAGCTTCTACTGTACCAAAAACTTCATGCTGATCAATGGTTTGACCAAGAGTTGCGATGTCTACATAAACAATATCACCTAATTCTTTTTGAGCGAAATCGGTAATTCCGATATAAGCAACATCACCTTCTACACGAACCCACTCGTGATCTTTGGTGTAAAACAGATTTTCTGGAAAATTCATTACTAAGGTTTTAATTTAATTCGCTGCTAAATTAACTTTTCGATAGAAATAAAAAAATGAACTTTATGTAAAGCCAGAAATTCAACAGTTATTTTGAATTCAATAGGCTTGTTTAAATGAGCTTTTTATCTCTTTTTTCAAACCACCATTCCATAACAGAAATGGGTATGAGTAAACAACTCAGTGCATAAATTGCATCTTCAATAGGTATGGTAAGCAGTCTGATTCCTATGATTTCACTTGGGTTATAAAATACCACAGGTTCTGATGTTACTGCTCCGGTTAATACTCCATTGATGATGAAAAAGGGAACCAAGTGGACAAAGTAGGCAAACCAAAACCATTGCATCCATTGCTTTTTCAAGTAGAAATGATGAATAACCAATAGAAAAAGTGCTATTGAGGCATTCACCAAAGTGTAAGTTTTAAGCGGGAAAATGAGAATCCACGAAGCACAAATCAACATGAATATCCAATTGATTACAGTACTTAAATTTTGAAACAATCCAGGTTTGAAATATGCGCGTAAACAAGCATAAATGAATACACTAGCATAAGGAACTACTATAAAAAAAGACCACTCCTCCAATGGAAGCTGTAACAATCGTTGAGGAAAAGTGTAAATACTGCTGAAGCTCCAAACACCCGTATTTGTAAACCACACATCCCAACTAATAAAGAGCAGGGCATTGATTCCAATTCCTAAAAATAAGGCTGGCCAATATTTATAAAATGCCACCTTTTTATCGAATGATAATAAAAATGGACCCATAAAGGAAAGTAACATGAGCCAAGCGTATAATGACATGCTATTTACTTTGGTTTGGATTTTCCCAATACTTAAAAGGGACGATTAGCATTCCGAAATTTTCACCATGTTCTTTTCCCAAATGTTTGTGGTGTATTTTATGCGCTCTTCTGATAGCTTTGATATACCTATTATTCCAATGTGTAAACAGTTTAAAACGTTGGTGAATGATAATTTCATGAACGATAAAATAGGCCAAACCATAAGCTGAGATGCCTATTCCAATATACAATCTAAAATCATTAAACATCAAACCAGTTACATAACAATAAGCACTTGGAACAGCAAATATTAAAAAGAATGCATCGTTTTTCTCGAAGAATCCAGGCTCTACTTGGTGGTGGTCTTTATGTAAATACCACAATAGGCCATGCATGATGTATTTGTGGGTAAACCATGCCATGAATTCCATGAACAAAAAGGTAAATAAAACGATTATGATATTGATAAGCATACCTTTTAAACTATGAAATGTAAAAATTGTTTAAGCTAGAAATAGATTCAATAAGATAAAGAAGAATAATTGAACTAAATATAATCGAATGGCAAAGATATTTTTTGATTGTAATTTGTTTTGAATCAGCCAAAAACAAAAGATATATCCAAAGAAGAACCAAGCAGTAAAATTCTGTAATGGAATCTGATTGTTTTCCCATTTCCAGAAGTTTAATCGGTCACATAACAATTCAATTGGGATATCTGTCATAACCATCAGCAATGCCGCCAATGCCGCTCCACTATATTGGTTGAGTTTTATACGAAGTTTTTCTGCGATATAGTTGGCGAAGACTACTGATGTATAACTTACAATTATCCAATTAACACCAATCAGTAAGGGAGTTCCCATGAGTTTGGGTCCGAGCGCTTCTCCGTATGCATACGAGCCAAATAAGAGACCCGTATTTACGCCTACATTTTCTAGGATATATGATGAAATAAATATGAAAAGCAAACTGATATAAGTGAAGTTATTCTTCTCGGGTATTGATAAAATAAGTAGCACCAATGCAAGAAGTAAGTTTAATGGACTTAAAACTGCGAATTCAGGATTGATCATGATGCCAACTAGCCCAATGGTGTAAAAGAGAATGATTATAGAGGTATATAAAAGGGTTTTGTTTGCTTGCATCAACTTCATCATACAAATTAATACAAGCTTTTCTTAAATATGTTTGAAATTAAAATAAAAAGGCAGTTCAATATTGAACTGCCTCCTATGAATTTTAGATGAAATTAAATTTAAAGTTTACTTGATTTTTGACCTGACTAAGTTTTTGGTGTTTTTGTAATTTGTTAGAGACAGAGCCACTGAACCAATAAATATTTCAGACTCTACCTTAATTACCATGTGATTTTCATCATCGCTTACCCAAATGGTTAATGCATCATCAGATTTAAATAAATCGCCTGTTTTTACTTGCGGTCTGATTTTAATGGCATTGAATTTACCTGCATCTACTTTCACAACTTCTTTACCAAGGTACTTGATATTGTAGTTATAAACCTTACCATCCATATAGAATTCAGTTGGATAAGTATCACCAATTTTCGCTTCTCTTACATCCCATAATCTCGACCAATAATAAACCGAAACTAGGTCTTGAACTTTATAAGGGGTTTCAGAAATACTTCCTTTTTTTGAACTTATTTTTCTGTTTGTATGATCAAACATAGCAAAGTCGGAGTCTCTATATTTACCTTCTTCAATTTTTTTAGTGTATTTCAAAGGTATTAGCGCCTCTTCATCAATAAAACTTTCGTAGTCATTTCTTACTTTATTATACAAAGCATCTATGGTTCTAGATGAGCGCGCAGAACACTTCACATTCATGGTTCTTCTTCCATTAATTATTACAGGTTCTGGTGCTACTTCTAGCGTTGCATAACCTGCATTAAACGGACCATAATGCATTCTGTACTCCAATTTTTCTCCGTAGGTAAAAGCATTGTTTTCTACTTTAGAAAATGAATTGGTATCATCACCTCTTCTCTTTGGTAACTCGGCTAAACCTGCATATTGAGGCAGGCTGAAGAGGATAAATGCCGATAAGAAAAAGGTTCTAGTGTTCATCATGTTCAATATAGTTTCAAACTTTATACCAAATGGTAAAATGCTCAACTTATTCTGTGGGTTGTTGTTTAATTTATTGAATGCCAGCTTAAAAAAATTAGGATTTAAACTATACAAAAAAAGCCCATTTAATCATTTGGGCTTTTTTTGTATTGAATAGAAGGTACTATAAATCGAATTTGATTCCTTGTGCCAATGGTAATTCTTTACCATAATTCAATGTATTTGTTTGTCGGCGCATATAGGCTTTCCAAGAATCACTTCCACTTTCTCTTCCTCCGCCTGTTTCTTTTTCACCGCCAAATGCACCACCAATTTCTGCACCGCTAGTTCCAATATTTACATTGGCAATACCGCAATCACTTCCCCATGCACTTAGGAACTGTTCAGCTTCCTGCATGTGATTGGTAAAGATACTTGAACTCAATCCTTGTTTTACTCCATTTTGCATTGCAATAGCTTCATCAAGAGTTTTGAATTTCATGATATACAAAATAGGGGCAAAGGTTTCTGCTTGTACAATTTTGAATGTATTGGCTGCTTCACAAATAGTTGGTTTCACATAACAACCAGATTCATATCCTTCACCACTTAAGACTTCTGCTCCACATAAAACATTTCCACCTTCTGCTTTCAATTGTTCAATTGCATTTAAGTAGGCGCTTACTGCTGCTTTATCAATTAATGGTCCTACTAAGTTTCCTGTTAAAGGATTACCAATTGTAAGCTGTGCATATGCTTTTACTAATTTTTCTTTCACCTGATCATACAAACTTTCATGTATTATTAACCTGCGGGTTGTGGTGCATCTTTGACCTGCAGTACCAAC
>JBMLPO010000330.1:0-8399 GCA_049242065.1 Bacteroidia bacterium | reverse complement strand
TGGATAGGACAATTTATTGGTCATAAAATTGAAGGTAAAAAACCATCCTTTCTGGATGATATTCAATTTTTACTCATAGGACCAGCATGGTTAATGAGTTTTATTTACAAAAAAATAGGAATTCGCTATTAATAATCTGAAGCAGTTGGACGTGGGTCTGGCTTGTTAACTGACCATAACTGAAAGAAGTTTTTCCAACATTTGGAACATCTCAATTTTCTAGGACCAAAGACGAAGAACACATACTTTGTAATAAAGCTTCTAGAAACTCTTTTTACGTGAATATTATTGCCACATTTAGGACAATTGTCACTGAGCCTCACATTCCCTCTTAGCCAGAAAAATGAAATCACTAAAACTAAGATTCCAATTAAAACTGATATTTCTTGTACCACAATACAATTATGAGATTTTTATGCGATAATCGCTTAAATTTTTTCAACTTAATGCATCAATTTTTCGTTAACACTATTTAAGGCAGAATCAAGTCCATTGCTGTCTGAACCACCTGCTGTAGCGTAGAAAGCTTGACCTCCTCCACCACCTTTGATCTGTTTTGCAGCCTCTTTCACCAAGTTTCCTGCATGAAATCCATTAGATTTTACTAATTCCTCATCAATCATGATACTCAAAAATGGCTTTTGGTTGATTTGAGTAGCTAAAACCAAAACCAAATTTGGCACCTCTGCTTTTAATTGAAAGGATAGATTTTTTAATTGATCAGCAGAATTCAAATCTATTTTTTCTGTGATTAAATTAAATCCATTTCGAACTTGAATTTTAGTTTTCAATTCAGATTTGATGACTTGTGTTTTCTCGGCCTCAAGGCTTTCTAATTTCTTTAATAGTTCCGCTTTATCTCCAATTAAATCTTCAACCGCTTTTTGAAGATCTTTGGTTTTAAGAATATCTTTTAAAGACTTTAAACCTGATTCAATTTCTGCTACATATTTTTCACTTGCTAAAGCTGTGATTGCTTCAATTCGTCTTACACCTGCTGCAACTGCTGATTCAGATGTTATTTTAAACAATCCAATTTTACCTGTTGACTGAACATGCGTTCCACCACACAATTCTCTAGAATAGGTCTCATCAAATGTAATTACCCTTACCGATTCTCCATATTTCTCTCCAAACAACATCATTGCTCCCATTTTCTCTGCTTCAGCAATGGGAACACTTCGTTTTTCATCTAAAGAAATATTTTCTCGTATTTTAGTATTGACAATAGATTCAACTTGTTTAATCTCCTCATCAGTCATGGCTGAAAAATGAGAAAAATCGAAACGTAAATAATCTGCATTTACTAATGAACCCTTTTGAGCTACATGTTTTCCTAAAACTTGTCTAAGAGCTGCATGTAAGAGGTGTGTAGCACTGTGGTTGTTTTCTGTTAAACCTCTTTTCTCTGCATTGACCACTGCCATAAAAATATGTTCCGGATTGGAAGGAATAGTTTCCGCCAAATGGATAATCATATTATTTTCTCTGATGGTATTGCTGATGAAAATTTTCTCATTTACATTCGATATGAATCCCGAATCACCAACCTGACCTCCACCCTCTGGGTAAAAAGGTGTTTGATTAAAAACCAATTGAAAGTACTCTTTTCCTTTGGCTTTCACTTTTCTGAATTTCATGATTTTCACCTCTGCTTCTAATTGGTCATAACCAAGAAAAACAGTAGCCTCTTCAGGCAAGAGAATTTGCCAATCATCAGTATTGATCTCAGTAGCTTTCCTAGAGCGAGCTTTTTGTTCTTCCAAAGCGATTTTGAAACCAGCTTCATCTATACCAAAACCTTTTTCTCTAGCAAGCAAGGAAGTTAAATCAACTGGAAAACCAAAAGTATCATTCAATTCAAAAACAATCTTTCCATCTATAATTCCGCCTGGTTTTAGGTTGGTTATGATTTGATCTAATCGTTTTAAACCATTATCTAAAGTTCTCAGAAAACTAAGTTCCTCTTCTCTGATTACTTTTGCAACAAACTCTTTCTGGCTATATAATTCAGGAAATACATCTTTGAAATGTTGAGCAATTTGCCCACTTAATCTTTCCAGAAAAGGTTCTTTTAAATTTAGGAATTGGAAACCATATCGAACAGCTCTTCTTAGAATTCTTCTGATCACATAACCAGCTCCATTATTGGAAGGTAATTGTCCATCAGCAATACAAAAAGAAATCGCTCTGATATGATCTGCAATAACACGCATAGAAATATCGGTTATAGAATCGCTAAACTGATATGGAATGCCGCAATTGTTTTCAATGAATTTGATACTAGGCACAAATACATCGGTATCATAATTGGAGGATTTACCTTCAATAGCTCTCACCAATCTTTCAAAACCCATTCCTGTATCAACATGCTGAGCTGGAAGTTTCTCTAAATTACCATCTGCTTTTCTATTGAATTCCATGAAAACATTGTTCCAGATTTCAATTACTTGCGGATGATCATTGTTTACCAAGGTACTTCCATCTATTTGTTTTCTTTCTGCCTCAGAACGAAGGTCGACATGAATTTCAGAACAAGGACCACAAGGACCGGTATCACCCATTTCCCAGAAATTATCCTTTTTATTTCCCATCAAAATACGGTCTGGGGCTATCCATTTTTTCCACTCGTCAAAAGCTTCCTGGTCAAAAGCAAGTCCCTCTTTATCATCTCCCTCAAAAACCGTAACGTACAAACGATCTTTATCTAATTTGTAAACATTAGTTAATAAATCCCAAGCCCATTCAATAGCTTCTTTTTTGAAATAATCACCAAAGCTCCAATTGCCTAACATTTCAAACATGGTATGGTGGTAAGTATCAACACCCACTTCTTCCAAATCGTTGTGTTTACCACTTACACGTAAACATTTCTGGGTATCAGCCACTCTTTTATATTTGGGTTCTTCGTTTCCTAAAAACCAATCTTTAAACTGATTCATCCCTGCATTTGTGAACATGAGGGTAGGATCATTTTTTACCACAATTGGTGCAGAAGGAACGATTTGGTGACCTTTACTTTGAAAATATTCGAGGAACTGTTTACGTATTTCGTTGGCAGTCATTGTTTTATAATTTAAACTTAATATTAATTTCAGGCCTGAATTTGCAGAAAAATATTTAATTTTGCATCCCCAATTGTCTACATTTATTGGGGAAATTTAAAACGGGGGGAAAATGGCGAAGAATAAATACTTTTATAATCCACATAAACTCGATTTCGAGAAGGTAAGAACCAGTCTTACTACTATTGTTTTCAGGGTATTTGGATTTTTATCTGCATCGGTAGTTGCAGGAGCAATGATGGTATTGGCCATTTATAGCTTTATAGATTCTCCTAAAGAAAAAACACTCAAAAGAGAAAACGAACAATACCAAGCACAAATCAAAGAACTCAATAAAAAGATTGATGAATTGGGTGGCGTTTTAGCCGAACTTCAAGACAGAGATGCCAATATTTACCGAGCAATTTTTGAAGCAGACCCAATTGACATCAATATCAGAAAAGCAGGAACGGGAGGTATTGAGAAATACAAAAGTCTAAATGGATTTGAAAATTCAGATGAGTTAATTGCATTGAATGAAAAAGTAGATGAGTTAGCTGCAAAGGTGTATGTGCAATCAAAATCTTTTGATGAATTAGGCAAATTAGCCGCTAATAAAACTGTTTTTCTTTCTTGTATACCAGCCATTCAACCAATTTCAAACAAAGACTTAAAAAGAATTGCATCTGGATTTGGTTACAGAATTCATCCCATTTTTAAAACACACAAATTCCATTCAGGAATAGATTTTACTGCTCCCCATGGAACACCCATTTATGCTACAGGAAATGGAAGAGTTGAAACTGCAGAAAATGGAAATGGTTATGGCAACCATGTAATCATTAACCATGGATTTGGTTACCGTTCACTTTATGCGCACATGAGCAGAATGAAAGTGAGACCTGGTCAGAAAATTCAAAGAGGTGAACTATTGGGTTATGTTGGTAGCACAGGAACATCCACTGCTCCGCACGTTCATTATGAAATCATAAAAGGTGAAAATAAAATCAACCCCATTAATTATTTCTTCAATGATTTAACTGAAGAGGAGTATCAAGCCATCAGAGAAATTGCCAACCGTGAAGGTCAATCATTCGACTAATTCTCATTTAAGCTTTGGATAATAATCAAGACGAAATAGAAAAATTATATTTCACTATTGGTGAGGTGGCTGAAGAACTCAAATTGAGTCCATCATTGATTAGATTCTGGGAGAAAGAATTTTCAGAATTAAGTCCAAGAAAAACAAGTAAAGGCACCAGAAAATACAGCAAGGAAGATAAAGAAACCATCAAGCTCATTTACCAATTGGTTAAAGTTGAAGGTCATACACTCAGTGGTGCTAAAGAAAAACTCAAAATAAAAAACAAATTAGCAGACAAATCTGCTATAACCGACAAGCTTTTAAATTTAAAGCAATTCCTAAGCGAACTAAAAGAACAATTGGATTAAAATGGAAAACAACCAAGAGAAAAAAACTCCGGAAATCGTAAAAACATCACAAATCAGAATAGATGTACATTTAGATGAAACCAATATGCCTGCTCATATAGAGTGGGATGCTGATGATGCAGATTTTGAAGGAAAAGAACCAGCTAAAGCAATGATGCTAAGTTTGTATGATGGCTTACAACAAAATGCCATGCGAATTGATTTATGGACTTCAGAAATGAAAGTGGATGAAATGAATCTATTCATGTTTCAAACATTAGCAACACTTTGTGATACTTATGAAAGAGCAACCAATAACAAAGAATTGGCAGATGAAATGAGAGATTTTGTTCATCATTTTGGCCACAGAGCAGAAGTATTTGGCGACGACCACGTTCATTAAACAAAGTTGAAAGCAGCAGATTATATTCAAGCATTAAACCTCCTTCAACATGTTGAAGGAGGCGCTTTTAAAGAGGATTTCAGAAGCGAAGTCACTCTAAAGAAGGAACATCTTCCTGCGGGTTTTGCTGGCGATAGAAACCTCAGTACCCATATTTATTTCTTACTAAAACAAGGTCAGTTCTCTGCACTTCACAGAATCGCAGCTGAAGAGCATTGGCATTTTTATGATGGGGATCCATTACATGTTTATGCTATTGACCTAAATGGAAATCTACAAAACATCAAATTAGGAAGAAATTTATTAGCCGGGGAAGTTTTACATGCAGTTATTCCAGCAGGTGTTTGGTTTGGCTCGCGTTGTGAGATTGAGAATGGATTTAGCTTGGTTGGATGCACCGTGGCTCCAGGTTTTGATTTTGCTGATTTTGAATTAGCCAAACAGTCCGAATTGTGTCAACTTTATCCCCAACACCAAGCACTCATTAAAGAATTAACTTACCCCGAATCATAGAGCCACTTAGCTTTGTAGCGAATTCATTCGTTTCAATTCACAACTGTGCAAAAAAATAAAGTGTAAGTTTTGCCGAGGTTCACGTTCTTGAATAGAGAATAAGTTGAATATGGCTAAGAAAACTGCAGTGACAAAAATTGCGAAAAAAGCAATTGCACCTAAAAAAGCTCCGGCAAAAATTCAATTGAAAAAAGCCAAAGAGCCAAGAAAGATTTTCGTATTGGATACCTCGGTTATTCTATACGATCACAATGCCATTAAAAATTTCCAAGAACATGATGTAGCCATTCCTATTACCGTGTTAGAGGAATTGGATAATTTCAAAAAAGGAAATGATACCATCAATTTCGAAGCCAGAGAATTTATTCGCTACTTAGATAAACTTTCAAGTGAACATACACTGAGTGAGTGGATCCCTATAAACGGCCCCAACAGAGGGAGATTTAAAGTGATCATGCTTGAAAAGGCTAGTATGGATGCCCAGGTAATATTTGGAGAACGAAAAGCAGATCATCGCATTTTGAATGCAGCAATGGCCATGCGTGACCAAAATCCAGGAAGGCCTGTTATACTTGTGACAAAAGATGTAAATCTGCGCCTAAAGGGTAAATCATTAAACATGCCTGCTGAAGATTATGAAACAGGTAAAATTAAAAATGTTGATACCCTATATACTGGCAACTCGGTAATTGAAAAAGTAAAGTCAAGTGTTATTGATGAGTTATATGTAAAGGGCTTTGTTCATTATGAATTGGCATTAAAAACCAAACCCAATGCCAATCACTATTTCATTTTAAAAAATGAAAAGAACTCTGTTTTGTGTTTTTACAATGCACAAAATGAAACCCTAGAGCGAGTAAATAAAACTGCTGCTCACGGCATTAAACCAAGAAATGCTGAACAATCATTTGCTATGCATGCAGTGCTCAATCCGGATGTTTCTTTAGTTACCATTCAAGGTGTAGCTGGAACAGGAAAAACCTTATTGGCATTAGCTGCTGCATTGGAACAAAAAGCAAAATACAGACAAATTTATCTTGCTAGACCCATTATTCCTTTAAACAACAGAGATATTGGTTTTCTTCCTGGTGATGCTAAGTCGAAAATCAATCCTTATATGGAACCGTTGTGGGACAATTTAAAACTGATTCAAAACCAATGGAAGGAAACCGACAAGGAGTTCCAAAAAATAACTGATATGGTTAATCAGGAAAAATTATTGGTAACTCCATTGGCTTATATTAGAGGAAGAAGTTTATCGAATATTATTTTTATAGTGGATGAAGCACAAAACCTGACTCCCTTGGAAGTGAAAACCATTATAACAAGAGCCGGAGAAGGTACCAAAATTGTGTTTACGGGTGATATCTATCAAATTGACACCCCTTATCTCGATTCACAATCCAATGGCCTCTCCTACCTGATTGATAGAATTAGGAACAATCCCATGTACGCTCATATTACATTAGAAAAAGGAGAAAGATCTGAACTAGCTAATTTGGCTAATGACTTATTGTAATCAATCATTTCAAAAAGTAAAATGGTGACTTTGCATGAAGCGCCATATACCAAGTTATGGCAGCTAGTATAGCATAGGCTAAAGAAACAACAATAGTGAGTGTTGAATTTTTAAACAGGTAATATGCCAGTATTGGAATCAATTGCAATGCATGCATTCCTATAAAATGAGCTATTCTTAAATCGCCGGCACTAATACTCCAGTTTAAAAATGGTATTCCTTTACCACCATCAATTGCTCCAATGGTATGTGTTAATCTTGAACCCATGGCAAATCCTTGGAATGAAAAAATCACAAAAATCCAGATGCCACATTGAAGGGCCGTTTGATAATATTCAGGCAAATGAGATGGGCTCTGTTTCATTAAAAGTATACCTAAGTATGCAGTAAGAACGGTAACACCTGAAGCGGCCAATGCCATCAAACTATACAGGACCGAATACAATGGCGAGCTTAAATTAAAATGACTTAACTGTCCTTTTGCTGCTTGGAAGCCAATATAGAGGATTTCAAAACCCAATAGCAAAATGATGGCCCCATTCATCCAAGCCAAATTAGTATCCTTTATATAAAACATATACCAAGCCATGGTCCATGAATAAATAGCGATAGACATAGCAAACTTAATGGGTTTGATCAAGGCATGCACTCCCATTACCTGTATCTGAACAAAAGGCAGAATTATTAGCAATACAGCCGACACAAAAAAGTTGAAACTTCCAAACCAAAACAAGTTTTGGTTACGCGAATAAATTTCTTGTAAAAAGTTAATCATCCTCAAATAAACAAATCAAATATTGAATCGATTCATTAATTCAACTGAACCGAACTAAAATCAGATTCAAACCACCAAAAGAAGAGATGAAGAAACAATTGATTAAATGAATTAAAAATTACGCTAATTTTGATTCATTACTATTGATTTTAAGCAAACGGTTAAGTTATTATGCCATGAAGAGCACGAGTCATCACGATGAGAAAATTGCCAAAATGAGTTTTGCTTCTGTGTACCCTCATTACCTTACTAAGGTGGAGAAAAAAGGCAGAAGTAAAGAAGAACTCCATGAAATCATCAAATGGTTATGTGGATTTAATGAAGAGCAGATACAGCAATTTATTTCTGATAAAAGCAGTTTCGAAGTGTTCTTTTCGAAAGCAAAAATCCATGCAAATGCCCATTTAATCAGCGGAAG
Source organism: Bacteroidia bacterium (assembly GCA_049242065.1). Lineage (GTDB taxonomy): Bacteria > Bacteroidota > Bacteroidia > UKL13-3 > UKL13-3 > CAISCU01. The sequence continues at coordinate 296 of JBMLPO010000330.1, read as the reverse complement.
TATTTGCGGATATCGTGTTGAAGAAATCAGCAATCCATTGACCCAACAAGTTCGTTACTTAGACAAATTGGTTGATGAATTGGCTAAAGGGAGAGCAATGGAGAAGATTTTGAGGGGCTCTTAAAACAAAAAAGACGACATTTTTCGTCTTTTATTTTAGTGGAGGATACCGGATTCGAACCGGTCACTTTGTTGACAGTGCTGTCAGCACGCTTTAGCCAAATGCTCATAGAATCATCAATATTTATGCTGATAGAATCATCAGCACATATTAAAAACAAAAAAGACGACATTTA